>CAXNDA010000073.1:0-8150 GCA_964200875.1 Chloroflexota bacterium
ATGGCGCAACTGGTGCACTCTTAGCAGGCTGCTGGGCCACGCGGCAGCGGGCGCGGCAGCGACGCTAGTTCAAGCGAAACCGCATCTGGCTTTCGCCGAGGCGCGTCAGCACGGCATCGACACCGCCGCTGAGGTCACCCGCCGTTGCAGCATGCTGCAGCGCTTCAACCTGTTGGCGAAGCCCGGGCGTGTCTTGGTCGGTGAGCCTGAGGAGGCGCTGCGTGCCGGCATCCCATCCCAGCACTATGACCGGGAGAGTGGCCGGCGCTGCTCGCCAGGTGGAGACCGCGAGGCGAACGTGGTCCGCCCACTGCGACGCGCAGCAATGCACCTCGGGCCGGGTGATCACACCAACCCGCTGGGCAAGATCGCCGGCGGTGAACGGCGGCTGCAGGGCGAAGGGCGTGCTAAACCCCCACAGCCAGGTGCGCAGCGCGGGATCGGCGCCGGTTGGCGGCGCGCCGACGACCACGAGGCTGCCTTCCGGCGCCGCGTTGATCTGCTCCTGAACGTCACGCGCTATCGCGCCCGAAAAGTCGCCAGCGGCCTCCCACTCGCCCGAGGTCGTAAGCAGGAGCGAGAATGACCCCAGCAGGAGCAGGAGCCCTCCCATCGCCACGGACCCTCTGGCCATCCTTGAGCCGCGGTCCCAAGCCACCCAAGCCACGAGCGCGCAGCAAAGCGCCAGCCCGGCCGAGGTGAGATACAGATGGCGGGCGGTGAAATACCCCACCACCGCCAAAGGCCCGACCGTCGCCAGCCACCAGAAGGGTCCCAGGTAAAGCAACCGCCACCACGTTGCCTTCAGCAGCGCACCTCGGCGGACGCAAGCCCCTGTGCCGGCTCCGCCCAGGAACATCAACCCCAGAACAAGAGCCAGTGTGTCCCAGCCGGCCACCGGGTGCTCCAACCCCGTGAGCGCGGCCACCAAATAGGTTGGTTGCCGCCGCAGGAACTGCTCCACTATACCCATGCCCAGAGCATCCTCTCGAACGGCGTTGCCGAAGAGCAGGAGCCGCAGGAGCAGGTACCCAACGGTCAGCAGCACGAACGGAGCATAGGCGGCCCACGCGGCGCGAGTACGCAGCCGCGGCCACCCACCGCGCGCCACGTCCCAGCACACCAGGGCCACCGGCAGCACAATCGCCGACTGCTTGCTGAACAACGCCAGGAAGCAGGCCAGCAGCGCCAGACCATACCATCCGGCGCCTCGCTTGGTTCGCCACAGATGGTAGGCCAGCAGCGTCAGCAGCATGAACAGTGACGGCAGCGAATCGGCCCGCCCGCTGATCCAGACCACCGTCTCGGCATGCACCGGCATCAGGGCGAAAAGCACCGCGGCGAATGCGGCCCCAAGCCAGGGGAGCGCTGCACCGCTTCGGGCCAGCGCCAGCACCAGCAGCGTGTTGCCAAGGTGCAGCAGGATGTTCGTCACGTGGTAGCCCACGGGGTTCGCCGCGCCCCAGCGCGCATCCAGCCAATACGAGAAGGCGAGGGTGGGCCGGATCTCGTCGGCGCGATACCCGTAGATGGTCTCAGTCCAAGGCGCTGCGAACAGGCTCAGGAAATGCGCCGCCGGCTTGTCCCACAGCAGCCAGATGAGCCCGAAGTCATCGGAGAGGAAGTAGCCTTGCAGCGCGCCCAGGAACGGCAGCACTGCCGCCAGAGTGGCAACCGCCGCACTCAGCAGCCCCGGCCAGCGAAACGCGCCCACCATGCGCGCTAGTGCGACGCGGCGGATTGGTCGCTCCAGCCCTTCCGTATCACCACAACGTTATGCGCCGAAAAGGTGCGTACACCCGGAATCGCCTCCAGCGCCCGCTCCACCACGCCCAGCAGGGGGAGGCTCCAGGCAGGGGCGAAGTCCGGAACCCAACCGCGGTAGCCGCAATCCACCTGCAGCGAGGGATCCCCCGCGATGGCCGCGGTGATCTCACGCTGCGGGATCAGGCGAGTGGGTTCCTGATCCTGCGGCACGCGCGCCATCAGCAGCGGCCAGTAGGGGTTGCGCGGGTTGTGGTCCCACACCACCGTCGCACCGCCGGGCACCGTAACGCGCAACATCTCCCGCACCGCTGCGGCGACCAGCGCGGGGCTGACCAGATGGTGGAACGTCGCGACACTCACCACCAGCGGGAAGGAGGCGTCGGCGAAGGGCAGGTCGCCGGCGCTGCCCTGCACCAGCGCAGCGGGCGTCTCCGCCGGAGTCTGCCGCAGCATGCCCACCGAGGGGTCGATGCCGGCCACGCGATAACCCCGTTGCGCCAGACTCCACAGCAGAATGCCGGTGCCACACCCGGCGTCCAGCACAGGGCCCGGCGGGGGTACCAGACTCTCGAGCAGGGCTACCCGGCGCTCCAGGTAGTGCGCGACTACCGCCGGCGCCAGGCTGTCGTTGTATTCCCCGGCTATCTCGTCGAAGTGCCGGCCGGTGTGAACGTGCGGCCCGTGCTGATGCCCACTCACTTCGGAGCGCCGCCGCCCGTGCGAGCGAACAGCACTCTCAGTGCACCCAGCTTCGGCAGGCTTGCCACCCGATAGCGCAGCACCATGCCGATCATCTGGAAGCCCAAGAGCAGCGCTTTGCTCGTATGACCGGTGACTGAAGAGACGCCGACCCGGCGCTGGTAGTTCACCGGCACTTGCACCACCCGTTGACCGTGGATCAACGTGAGCAGCATCATCTCGAGACCGAAGGCGCTGCCACCACCATGGAAGTGAGGACTGATAGTCTCGAGCGCCGGGCGTGAGAGATACCGCATGGTGCAGCCAACGTCGCTGAGCGTGGATGAGTTGAACAGGAACTCCATGAGTTTTGCCACGCCGTAATTGCCCCACTTGAGCCACTACCCCATGTTCGAGCCGGCCCAAATGAACTCGCGGTGCGTGCGAGTGCCGAACACCACGTCGCAGTCCTCGGCATAGGCCAGCAACTTCACCACATCGCGCCCAGCAAACGTGCCATCGGGCTCAGAAACGATCACCCCGTCGCCTACGGCCACCTCGAAGCCCTTGCGGATCGCGTGTCCGTACCCCTGCTTGGTCTCGTAGACCAGCGTGGCGCCCGTCCCGGCAACCTCTTCGTCGGTGCCGGGCGCGGCGTTGTTGTTGACAACAATCACCTCGTCGACGACGCCGGTGGCAAAGAAGTCGAGTACCGCAGCGCGGATCGAGTCCTTCTCGTTATACGTGGGGAAGATGACCGAGATCTTCTTGCCCTGCCACATGGGCTACTCCTCGTGATTCCTGACCCGTTGGCTCCAGCAACTGGAGCGGACAATCCGTCTGGCAGATGATACCAGAGGCGCGCAGCAGCCGGAGGCGCTCAGCCGAGACCGAGCGCGACGGGCAGGTCGCCAAACGCGTTCAGCACGACATCTGCCCCAAGCTGCGAAGCCGGCACGGCGGTGTAGCCGTATGGCACCAAGACCACCGGCATGCCGGCCGCCCGTGCCGATGCCACGTCGTTTCCTGCGTCACCGACCATCACCGCGGCGAGCCCAGTGGCCCCGAGACGCTCCAGCGTAAGCTGGAGATGGCGGGGGTCCGGCTTCCGGTGCGGTACATCGCCCCCCACGACAACCGCGAAATGGCGCCGCAGGTCGAGCGCCGTCAACAGTTGCTCGGCCAGCGCATCGGGCTTGTTGGTGCACACCGCCAGCCGGCAACCGGCGGCGGCCAGCTTCTCCAGCGTCTCGGGCACGCCGGGGTAGACCACCGATTGGTTGGCGACGCCGCCGGCGTACACCGCCAGGAATCGCTGCACCACCGGACTCAAGTCCGCGGGGACGGAACCTGTCGCCGCGAAGGCCCGCTCGACCATCTTGGCGGTGCCGTCGCCGATCATATTCCGCACGGCCGCTACCGCCACGTCGGGGCGATGATGCTCGCGCAGCACGGCGTTCACTGCGGCAGTCAGGTCGGGGGCGGTATCAACCAGCGTGCCATCGAGATCGAAGAGGACGACGGCAGGAGTGGCAAGCGTCAAATGGGGACCTTCGTGCAGGGGTGGCTTGGTGGCGGTTGGTGGGCCCAGCTGGATTCGAACCAGCGACCAAACGGTTATGAGCCGTCCGCTCTGCCGCTGAGCTATAGGCCCCAACGCCACGTGTGCACAGTATACTGTAACCACTGATGCCCCCAGCAGCATGCGTCCCTCACCGCACGAAGGCTGGGATTGCGCCGCCGCCACGCACGGTCCTCGTACAGTAAAAACTCAGGATTTGCGGCGCGAGCGACGTGCCGTGGTGTCATCCCGACGCAAGGAGGATCCCTTCGTACCTGGACGTTGATACCAGACGGGGACAAAGGGATTCCTCGCGTACTCGGAATGACATCATCCCCTTACTCCTGAGCTCTTACCTCGTACACGCACGCGTTGACCGTGTTTTGTGCCTGTGCTATAGTTCCTGCATAACGGTTGGTCAGCGTAGTTACAGGGGGTGTTCGACGCCTAAGGATTTTCGGCTCAATGAGCAGATTCGAGTGCCTGCGGTTCGCGTCATCGGCGCGGAGAGCGAGCAACTCGGCATCATGACCGTGCAGGAAGCGCTGCGGATGGCGCGCGAGCGGGACGTTGACCTGGTAGAGGTAGCCCCGACCGCCCAGCCGCCAGTGTGCCGCCTCATGGACTATGGCAAGTTCCGTTACGAGCAGGCCAAGAAGGACAAAGAGGCGCGCAAGCACCAGCATACGGTCGAACTTCGGGAGATCCGGTTCCACCCCAAGATCGGCGTGCATGACATCAACTTCAAGATGAAGCATGCGCACGAGTTGCTGGAAGAGGGCGACAAGGTGAAGGTGAGCGTGCTGTTCCGAGGCCGGGAGAACACCCACCCCGAGCTGGGACACGCATTGCTGGCACGCTTTCTTGAAGGCCTGAAGGATGTCGCCATCATTGAGCGTGGCGTCATGGCCGAGGGCCGCAATTTGAACGTCATACTGGCGCCGGGCAAGGTGCACAAGCCCCCGACCGCCAAACCATCGGAGCAGGACAACTAACGTGCCGAAGATGAAAACCCATAAGGGTGCAGCAGCCCGTTTCCACATCACCGGAACCGGGAAGATCCTACGGATGAAAGGTGGCAGTAGCCACCTCCGCCGCAACAAGTCCTACCGCGCCAAGAGCCTCTACGACAGCAAGGTGGCCGTGCACGAGGCCGACGTGCCTCGGTTACGGCGCGTCATGCCGTACGGCTTACCCTAACCAGAACACCTTAGGAACGAATCTGTGGCAAGAGTTAAACGTGGAGTAACGGCACGGCATCGTCATCAGGCGGTGCTGGAGCTTACCAAGGGCCATTGGGGCAGTAATCACAAGCTTTACCGGCGTGCCCATGAGTCCATGGTGCATTCGCTGGCCTATGCCTATCGCGACCGGCGCGACCGCAAGGGCCAGATGCGGAAGCTGTGGATCATCCGTATCAACGCGGCCGCTCGCTTGGCCGGACTGTCCTACAGCGCACTGATGCACGCCTTCAAAGAGGCCGGCATCGAAATCAACCGGAAGATGCTCGCGGACCTCGCCGTCCGCGATGCGTCGGCGTTCCAACAACTGGTACAACAAGCCACCGCAAGATAGCCCGGAACCGTGCGCTAGCGGCACCGTTCCAGGCTCCCAGGAGGGCCAATGGAGAGGGTCGCAGAGCGCGCGGTTCTTGTGTTGAACGAGAACTACGAGCCGTTGCATATATGCACGGCTCGTCGTGCTGTAGTGCTGGTCGGCCGCGGCAAGGCCGAGGTGCTGGAGCACGATGAGACGCTGCCGCTGCGCTCCACCGACCGCGCCTTCCCGGTGCCGTCCGTCATCCGGCTGGTCTACCTGATCCGCCGGCCGCGGCCGCATCGCAAGCTCACCCGCAAAGAGATCTTCCAGCGAGACCGCTACACCTGCCAGTACTGCGGTAAAGAGTCTCGAGACCTGACGCTGGACCACGTGGTGCCGCGCATCCGCGGCGGCCGCCACACCTGGGAGAACTTGGTGAGCGCCTGCCGCCAGTGCAACCACCGGAAGGGCAGCAAGAGTCCCGAGGAGGCGCGCATGCGGCTCGCCAAGCAACCCGAGATTCCCCGCAGCACGCCGTACTACATCGTGTATCACTACATTGATGTGCGTATCGAATGGCGCAAGTTCATCCCTGAGGGTGAGCTGGCGGCGTTGGCTTGAGCTGGGTTCCCGGTCCGATACGGCAGCGCAAGGGGCTCACAGCAGCCGCGGTTCGAGCATGACCCCAGGCAACTTCGACCTCATCAGCCTGGTGTACGCCATCGCCGCCGCCTTTACGGTCGTCGAACTGGTGCGTCACTGGCGTGCCTTCGTCGACACCGTGTTCACGCCGAGCGATGACCTGCTAGCCGCGCGCGCCGGCTTCCTGCTGCTCACGCCCGTAGGCGTGCTCCTGCACGAGGCGGCGCATTATCTGATAGCGACGGGCACGGCCGCCGCCGCGGTGCGCCTCGACTTCCGGATCTACTGGGGGTTCGTGTCCTATCGCGGCTTACTCCCGCCGGAGGCTTCGTTCGCGATTGCAGCGGCGGGCCCGTTCATGAGCGCGCTGCTCGCGGTAGTGGCTTTGGCGGCAGCCCTCAGGGTCCCACAACCATTCCGTGCTGTGCTGGCCGCCTTCGGAGCGTCGACAGCACTGCTGGTCGTCGTGCTTTATCCCGCCATGTCGTTCATGGGTGGGTACGGTGACTATCTCACCATCTACTCAGCGCGAACGCCGTTCTTGGCCGGAACTGCAGCCTTCACACATGTGCTGTTCGCAGCAGCAAGCCTGTGGCTCTACCGGCTGCACGCACGAACGCCGGCGCGCACGCCATGGCGCTGGCAACCCGCGGGGTTGCCAGCGGGCGTTGCGGACGCCACACTCGAGCCGGGGCCGGAACCACCTGATGAACCGGAGCAGCGTGCGGGACCCAGCGGCCCCACTCCGTCGCGGTAGGCTACACTGCATGCCAGTTAGATACCAAGGAGGCACCCGAACATGCGCACCAACACCACCAAAGCCAAGCTCGCCCAGGGCAAGACCGTCTTCGGGGCCATCGTTAGCTCCTACGCGCCCGACATGGTGGAGATACTGGGCCTTATCGGCTACGACTTCGTGTTCCTGGATTGCGAGCACGGTCCCATGAGTTGGGACCAGGTGGAGAACATGGTACGCGCCGCCGAAGTGTTCGGCATCACCCCCATCGCCCGGGTGCCCGACCAAGGCGCCTCGACGCTGTTGCGCTACCTGGACCGCGGCGTGCAGGGCGTGATTGTGCCCCACGTGAACACCCGCGAGCAGGCCGAGCGGGTTGCCGCCGCCTGCCGCTACTATCCCGACGGCCATCGCGGCGCCGCCAGTGGCCGCGCGCACGACTACAACGTAGGCGTTGGCCGCGAGGAAAGCATGGCCTGGATCAACTCGCAAGTGCTGGTGATCCCGATGTGCGAAGAGGTTGAGGCCACCAAGAACCTGGAGCAGATACTGCAAGTCCCGGGCATCGACGTGGTCCACGTGGCCTCGAACGACCTGGCGCAGAGTATGGGCAACCCACCCATGGCCGAGGTGCGCACCCTCATGGCGGAACTGATGCGCACCATCCGGGCGGGCGGGAAGCACGCCGGCTGCGGCGGCAACTCCCCCAGCGATACCGCAGGCGTCGCGGCGCTCATCGACCAAGGGGCCGATTTCGTGACCGTGCAGGCGCTGGGCCTGATGCGCACCGGCGCCGACGCGTTCAAGCAGGGTGTGGAGACCACGGTCAAACGGTAGCAGCGGGATTGTCCTTGCTGCGAACACGCTCGCTGCGGCCTGTCGACGACCTTCGTACCCACTCATGCTGAGGCCCTCGAAGCACGAGCGGACGTCAAGTCGCGGGTGCGGGTCCTCCGCTCGCCCCTTCGGCGCCGCTCAGGACCTGCTTCGAGAGCCTCCAGGGTGAGCGGCACAACTACTCGCCTGTCCTCATCGCGTGGGAAGGACACCGAAACCCCAACCGAAAACCTCGACTCTGATGCCTTCTGCGTCTCTCCGGGTTTGACAGAGGTGTCCCGCATCCTATAGCTTGACCTAATCCCGCGGTGCTCTCGCATCGGACATTCGCATCGCGGCTCCTAGGGAGGCTGGCATGTCACACCATCGTGTTTGGCGCTCAAGTTGGGC
>CAXNDA010000074.1:0-7963 GCA_964200875.1 Chloroflexota bacterium
ACGGTGAGCATATTGAGCGCCGCCTTGGTCACGCTGTACGCCGGCGTTGTGGCTCGGGGGTTCACGAACTGGCCGGCGCCGCTCGACATGTTGACGATGCGGCCATAGCCGTGGCGCTTCATCAGCGGCACAAAGGCCGCAGCCATGCGCCAGGGCCCAATCAGGTTGACATCGACCGCCCCTTGAATGACCGAGAAGTCGGGCGTGCTGGGCTGCTGATTGGTGTCGAAGTAGCCGCCGGCGTTATTCACCAGCACGTCACAACGGTCGTAGTTGTTCTCCACCCAGCGGTAGAGTGCCAGTACGGAGCCGGCGTCGGTCACCTCCAGGCCGCGCCCCACGGCGGTGCCATTGTCCGCCTGCAGTTCAGCGGCAGCCGCTTCGGCGTCCCGCGCCGACCGTGCAGTGACGATGACCGTATAGCCGGCGTTGACCAGCCCCTCGGCAATGCCACGGCCAATGCCGCGGTTACCGCCGGTGATGAGTGCTACTCGGGTTGGATCGGGCATCGTGGTCCTTCTAGTACGCCCCCACCAGCGTCTCGTCGTCGGCGGGAAGGTTGCGTTTGATGTCGTCGAGGTAGTCGAGCGCGATGCCGGCGCCCACCGCGACGCAGCGCAGCGGATCGGGCGCTGGGTAGCACGGCACGCCGGTCTCTTGCGCGATCAGCTCGTCGAGCCGCCGCAGCAGCGCACCGCCACCGGTCAGCACAATACCCTGGTCGATGATGTCTGAGGCCAGCTCCGGTGGGGTGCGCTCGAGCACGTTGCGCACGGCCGCGAGTATCTGGGTCAGCGGGTCGGCAATCGCCTGGGAGATCTCGGTGGAGGTGACGGTGATGGTCTTGGGCAGGCCGGTCACCAGATCGCGGCCACGGACCTGACAGCGCAGCTCCTCGTCCAGTGGCATCGCCGCGCCCACCTCCAGCTTCACCTCCTCGGCCATGCGGTCGCCGATGGAGAGGTTGTGACGGCGGCGGATGTACGCGGCAATCGTGTCGTCGAGCCGGTCGCCCGCCACCCGCACCGAGTGGCTGACCACCAGCCCGAACATCGAGATAACCGCGGCCTCGCAGCGGCCGCCGCCGATATCGACCACCATGTTGCCGCGCGGCGATCCCACCGGGATGTTGGCGCCCAATGCGGCCGCCAGCGGCTCCGGGATGAGGTGCGCGGGCTTGCGAGCCCCCGCGCTCTCGGCCGCGTCGCGCACGGCGCGCTTCTCGACGCTGGTGGCGCCGGCCGGTATGCAGATGACCACCTCGGGGGCTGAGAGCCGGAACCGCCCGCACACCTTCTCGATGAAGTGGCGCAGCATGGCCTCGGTGATGGTGTAGTCGGCGATCACCCCTTCACGCATGGGGCGGATGATGCTGATGCCGTCGGGGGTGCGCCCGAGCATGCTGCGAGCGTCGTTGCCGACGTGCACGATGGTGTTTTTGCGGACGGCCAGCGCAACCACGGATGGTTCGTTAATGACCACGCCCTTGCCCCGCTCGTAAACCAGCACGTTGGCCGTGCCCAGGTCGATGCCGATGCGCTTAAACAGCACGGTGAGTTACCTCATGAGAGATGTGATGCCCGCCGGCAAGCTTGGCGGCGGGCTATGGTGCGGCCGTCGAATAGGGTCAGCCGCCGGAATAGCGGACATCGCCCCCGATGGCCTGGAGTTTTTCGGCGAACCGCTCGTACCCGCGCTCCAGGTGCCAGATCTCGGCTACGACGGTGGTGCCGCTGGCCACCAGCCCCGCCAGCACCAGCGCTGCCGCGCAACGCAGGTCCAGCGAGCGTACATGGGTGCCCACCAAGGGCGTGGGGCCGGTGATGATGGCGGTTTGCCCTGCCACCACAATCTCGGCGCCCATCTTCCGCAACTCGCTGACATACAGCAAGCGGTTGTCGTAGACCCGCTCGTACAGCACGCTGTGGCCCGTGGCCTGCGTAAGCAGTGTAGCAAGTGGAGCCTGCAAGTCGGTGGCATAGCCGGGGTACGGCAAGGCCTGGACGCTGAGCGGGCCCAGTTTGCCGTTGCCACGCACCCGTATCGTCTCTGGTCCGGTCTCCACACAGGCGCCCGCTTCGCCCAACTTCCAGATCAGGGCGTCCAGGTGGTCGGGTGCGACGTTCTCCAACAGCACGTCGCCATCCGTGAGGGCTGCCGCAACGGCGAAGGTCCCCGCCTCAATGCGGTCGGGCATGATGGTGAACTCTGCCCCATGCAACGCCTGAGACCCCCGGATGGTGACAGTGTGCGAGCCGGCGCCGGTCACTTTGGCGCCCATCGCGTTCAACAGCGCCGCCAGGCAGGTAATCTCGGGCTCGGCGGCGGCGTTGCGGATGACGGTGAACCCTTCCGCCAGCACGGCCGCCAGCAGCAGGTTCTCGGTACCCATGTTGCTGGGATAGTCCAGGAATATCTGCGAGCCGATGAGCCGGTCGGCGGTGGCGTGGTACTTCTCGTCCATGCGGGCCAGCGTGGCGCCCAGGGCCCTGAAGCCCGCCAGATGGACATCGAGGGGCCGCTGGCCGATGACATCGCCGCCAGGAGGGCAGCACGCGGCCTCGTGGAAGCGGCCGAGCAGCGGGCCCATCACCAAGAAGCTGGCGCGATTGCGAACCACAAGGTCGCTGGGCGCCACCACAGAGTTCACATCGGCAGCGTTGATGCGCAGGGTGCCGGGGCCGGTCCACTCGGCGATGCCGCCAAGGGCGCGGACCACATCCATCATCACGTTCACGTCCTCAATGTGAGGTACGTTGTGCAAGATGACGTCTTCATCCGTCAGCAGTGCGGCGGCTATGGCGGGCAGTGCGGCATTCTTGCCGCCACTAATGCGGACGGTGCCGTGCAAAGCGGCCCCGCCCCGGATGATCATCTCCCGTTGAGCGGTGCCGGACATGGCGGTTGCTGGGCTCACATGCCTTGCGAGGGACTGGAGTTGGGAGCGCCCTGCCCGCGACCGCGGCGCGCAATGCGGATGCGGGCCTCGGCCCGGCGCAGCGCTGCCTCGGCGCGCATCAGATCCATCTGGTTCGGGCCCATGGCGATCTGCTCTTTGGCTCGTTCGCGCGCCGCTTCGGCGCGCGCCATGTCGATCTCCTCCGACCGCTCGGCGCTGTCGGCCAGCACAATGGCGCGGCCCTCCCGCACCTCCAGAAAGCCGCCGCCGACCGCCAGCACGGTATCGCCCGACGCCTGACTGATGCGCAGCTCACCATAGTCGAGCGCGGTCAGGAACGCCTCGTGGTGCGGCAGCACGCCGAACTCGCCCTCGGCGCCGGGGGCCACCACCGAGTCAACAGCGTCGGAGAACACCGATCGCTCTGCGGTTACAACATCAAGATGAAATGGCATGTCGTCCTCTAACCACTCGGCTTAGGTTGCGCTAACCAAGCGCTGCAACAAGGAACGGAGCCTGGGACAAGACTCCAGCGCCTTCCGAACCTCTGGCACGTCCTTCTCGTCCAACATCAGCGGCGACCGCTGGAACGCCCCCCAATGCGAGTATGCAGCGAACCGTACCGTAAGTGAACCGTCCTAATACTCCAACAGCTGGATGGCGGGCTCGTTCCATTGCCCCACCATCCACGCTTCCTCCACCACGTTGCCGTTGCCCCAGTGAAAGCTGAAGGGCCGCGGCAGCGGGCGGGCTTGGCGAGTCGCCCGAAGCGCCTCGAGGTCGATCTCGCCATGCTCCATAGCGGCTACCCCTGCTTCAGTTGCTCACCCTTGGCCCGGGCCTGCTCGATGGTTCCGACCATGTAGAAGGCCGACTCGGGCATGTCGTCGTGCTGGCCGTCCAGAATCTCCTTGAAGCCTCGGATCGTTTCACGCACCGGCACGTACTCGCCGGGGGTGCCGGTGAACTGCTCGGCCACGTGAAAGGGCTGGGTCAAGAAGCGCTGAATCTTGCGGGCCCGTGACACTGTCAGTTTATCCTCATCCGACAGTTCGTCGATACCGAGAATCGCGATGATGTCTTGCAGGTCCTTGTAGCGCTGCAACACCCGCTGCACGCCACGCGCCACGTTGTAGTGGTCCTCGCCGAGCACCAAGGGGTCCAGGATGCGGCTGAAGGACGCCAGCGGGTCCATGGCGGGGAACAGCGCCTGCTCTGCCAGCGAGCGGTCGAGCGCCACCACGGCGTCGAGGTGGGCGAAGGTGGTAGCAACACCAGGGTCGGTGTAGTCGTCGGCCGGCACGTAGATGGCCTGGAAGGAGGTGATGGACCCCTTCTTGGTGGACGTGATGCGCTCCTCCAGGATACCCATTTCGGTGCCCAGCGTTGGCTGGTAACCCACGGCCGAGGGGAGGCGGCCCAGGAGCGCCGACACTTCCATACCGGCCAAGGTATAGCGATAGATGTTGTCGACGAACAGCAGCACGTCGCGCCCTTCCACATCGCGGAAGTACTCCGCCATGGTGAGGCCGGTGAGCGCCACCCGCAGGCGCACGCCAGGCGGCTCGTTCATCTGCCCGAACACCAGGCAGGTCTTATCGAGCACGCCGCTTTCCTTCATTTCGTTCCAGAGGTCGTTGCCTTCGCGGGAGCGCTCGCCCACGCCGGCAAACACCGAGAAACCGCCGTGCTCGGCCGCCAGGTTGCGGATAAGCTCGGTGTTCACCACGGTCTTGCCCACGCCGGCGCCGCCGAACAGGCCGACCTTGCCACCACGGGCCAGCGGAGCGATCAGGTCGATGACCTTGATGCCCGTCTCCAGCATCTGGGCCTTGGTCTCCTGATCCTCGTACTTGGGCGCGTCTCGGTGAATCGGCCAGTAGTCCGAGGCGGCCACCTCGCCGACGTTGTCCAGCGGCTCGCCCAGCACGTTGAACAAGCGGCCCAGCGCGCCCTGGCCCACCGGAACGCTAATGGCCTTGCCGGTATCGACGGCGCGGTCGCCGCGCTTCAGGCCGTCGGTGATATCCATGGCCAGGCAGCGCACCCAGTTGTTGCCCACGTGCTGCTGCACCTCGGACACCACCTTGTGCCCGTCCTCGCCGAAGATGTCGACCGCGTTGAACAACGCCGGCAACTGCTCGGGCGGAAACTCGATATCAATAACCGTGCCGATGATCTGGGATACTTTACCGTCTGCCATTTCGGCTCCTTCAGGAACGAGGATTCAGGATTCGGGTTATTCGCTCAAGACTTGGTCGATAGTGAAACGCCCGGGGGCAAAATAGGTCACCCCCGCGACATCGCGGGCCTGCAGGATATTCGCCTCAACCATCTTCCATAGGCCTTCACGGAACAGAAGCTGTGACGCCTCATCTCGGATCCCCAGATCGGAGGCAAGTTCGTCTTCGCTAAACGCCTCTCCGGGGTGGGCCACGACAAAGCCATGAGCCGAGCGCATCACGCGCTCAAGCTCATCGTTAATGCCTAGGTCAAATTGCCGCCTCGTGATGGGCATCACACTGTCCTCCCTGTGCGGAACCCTACTGATGGCCGTACATATCTATAATAGGTCTCCCAGCGGATCTTCTTCGATTCGACGCTGCCCCGGTTCGTGAGATTCGCCAAGGCTAATACGATATCATCCATCGTGAAGCCGAACTCCGTCGCCAAAGTCATGCGAATCAACTCGGCAGGGTACGCATGCTCAGCTTCGGATCGCAGCAGATCTAAGACCTCTGCCGTTGCAACTATATCTCCATGTTCAAAGGACTCGGACGAAATCCGGGAAGGCACATCGCCTACTCCAACGCCGCGCTGCCGCTGATGATGTCCAACATCTCAGTGGTGATCGCCTCTTGCCGGGCCTTGTTGTAAACCAGCGTCAGGTCGCGGATCATGTCCTTCGCAGCTTCGCTGGCGTTGCGCATAGCCACCATGCGGGCCGATTGCTCGCTGGCGATGTGCTCCAGGATGGCGTGGTACACCTGCATCTCCACGTAGCGGGGCAGCAGACGCTCCAGCACGGGCCTGGGAGCGGGCTCATACAGATAGTCCACCTGCTGACCCGCGGTGAGCTCGGCCGGCTCCACCGGGATCAGGCGTTGGATAACCGGCCGCTGGGGAATGGTGTTCACAAAGTCGGAGTAGCCCAAGTACACGGCGTCGATCGCGCCCGCGATATAGTCATCCATAACTAGGCGGGAGATCGCCAGCGTGTCCAACAGGGTAGGCGAATCGCCCAGCTCCAAGAAGGTGCCCCGGAGGTCGTGTCCGGCACGCGCCATGAAGTCGCGGCCCCGCCGGCCCACCGCCACCAGATTGACCGGCACCGTCTGCTCGCGAATAAAGGCATGCCCTGCCCGGTTCATGTTCGAGTTGAGCGGGCCGCAAAGGCCGCGGTCGGACGTAATGTGGATGTAGGCGATACGGCGCACCGGCCGTTGATCCATCAGCGGCAGTTCCACCTCGGCATCACGGCGTACGGCCATCAGGTTGGCCATCACCGCCTGGATCTTCTCGGCGTAGGGGCGGCCCTGTATGCCGCGCTGTTGGGCGCGCCGCATCTTCGAGGCCGCGACCATGGACATGGCGTTGGTGATTTTTGCGGTACTCTGCACGCTGCGGATGCGGCGCTTGATCTGTCGGATATTCGCCATAACGTTGCCTTACGACGGGTTGTTCGTGTCTTGCTTACGGAACACCATGTAGGTGGCGCGCCCAACGGCGCACAGCCGGTCGTTCTGGTCCCGCACCTCGGCCTCGCCCACACAGATGTTCCGGCCCTTGCGGATCAGTTTCGCCCGGCACACCAGGCTGGATTCAGGCTTCACAGCCTCCAGATACGTCACGTTGAGGTCAATCGTCGTCATGCCGGTGATATCGACCCCGGACTTGTAGACCGAGCCGATGACGGCCGCCACCGCCGAATCGATGAGCGCCGCGGTCATGCCGCCGTGCATACTGCCGTTGCCCAGGTTCACCATTTCAGGCCGGGTGTCCATCCGAAGCTCCACCAACCCGGCCTCCAGCCGCTTCGACTTGATGCCCGCCCACTGCCAAAACGGCGAGCGGTGCTCGGGACCGAACCACTGCTCCTGATCGCCGTCGGACTTGGCGGCCGGTTGCGTCGTCATGCGAGTGCCACCGCCTCAATCTCCACCAGTAGCGCCGGGTTTGCCAGCGCCGACACCTCGACCGTGCTGCGAGTCGGGAAGTCCGCGCCGGTTGCCTCGAAGTACTGCTTGTACACTGCGTTCATTCCGGCGAAATCCTTCATGCTGGTCAAGAACACCGTGCACTTGACCACCTTGCCCAGCGACGATCCGCCGGCCTCCAGTACTGCCTTCATGTTCTCGATGCAGTTCGCCGTCTGTTCGGCGATTCCCTCGCCCACCTTGCGCTGACCATCCACCACACGGCCACCCGTTTGGCCAGACACGAAGATGAAACCTCCGGCGCGAATGCCCGGCGTCAGTGGATTGACTGCCGCTGGCGCCCCCTCGAGCCGGATTGCTTCCTTGTCGGCCATGAGTAGCTGCTATCCCTTTAGATGACCGCGACGCTCTTGTACTCGGTAATCGCATCCCGCAGCTTCTGCTGCAGGTCGTCGGGCATGTTCTTCTGGTCTTCGCAGTTCTGCTTGATGTCCCGCAGGATATCGGGGTGCGTCTGGTCCATGAACTTGTGGAACCCCGCCTCGAAGGCGCTTACCTTGCCGACCTCCAACTCGTCGAGGAAGCCGTTGACGCCTGCGAACAGAATGGAAACCTGCTTCTCCACCGCCAGTGGCGAGTACTGCCCCTGCTTCAGCAGTTCAGCCAAACGCTGGCCTCGCTCCAACTGGCGCCGGGTAACGGCATCCAGGTCGCTTGCGCCGAACTGCGCGAAGGCCTCCAGGTTACGGAACTGGGCCATGTCCAACCGCAAGCGGCCGGCCACCTGGCGCATGGGGCGCCGCTGGGCGGAACCACCCACACGGGACACCGAGATACCCACGTTGATAGCGGGCCGGACGCCGGCGTTGAACAAGTCGGTCTCCAGATAAATCTGGCCGTCGGTGAT
>CAXNDA010000075.1:0-7919 GCA_964200875.1 Chloroflexota bacterium
GAGAATGCCGGACCGCGCCCAGAAAGCCGTCACGTCAAAGGAGAGGCGATCGCGGTCGGGGCCATGCTCGCCATAGCCGGTGAGCGAGAGGTACACCAAGCGGGGGTTCCCGGCAGCGAGGGCGTCGTAGGTCATGCCGTAGCGCTCGCGCCGGTGCGGCACCAGGTTCGTGGTGAACACATCCACGTCTTGCGCTAGGCGGCGCACCACCGCCTGCCCCTCAGGCTTCGAGAGGTCGACGGCGATGGCGCGCTTGCCGCGGTTGTCCAACAGGAACATCGGGTTGCTGGGGAACACGCCGTCGGTGCGGTTGCGCGCCGCCCGCCACAGGTCGCCGCCGGGAGGCTCCACCTTCACCACTTCGGCGCCCAGGTCGGCCAGCAGCGCGCCGGCGGATGGCATGGCGATGAACGTCGCCACCTCGAGCACCTTCACTCCGGCTAACGGTCCCGGCATCGTCCTTCCGCCTCCGTTGCCTGCAACTTCACCCTTCAGGCGCTGTGTAGTATAGCGGGCGGTTCGTCGTCCACACCACTACGCCAAGCAGGGGTAAGACTTGGAGTCGATGAGGCGAGTAGGGTTGCGGGAGTATGCCGGCCCTAGGGACATGCTTCGTTCCCGAGTACTCGACATCACCCGGCACTAAGGGATTCCTCACTCCGTTCGGAATCGTGACATGCCCCTCAACATGTAGCACTTCCAGCCGGAGTGGATGGCCGGATAAAGGTGCTTGTCATTGCTTGACAGGCCGTGCTACCATGCCCTCGATTAGAACGTTCGTTTGAGTATGTGCCTACAAGGAGCCAGCGATGAGCGAGAAACCAGTCGACAAGGGCCGCGCGCTGCAGGACGCTCTCAACAAAATTGAGAAGGACTACGGCAAGGGCTCGATCATGAAGCTCGGGGACTCAAACCTCGACATTGAGGTGGAAGCCATCTCCACCGGCTCGCTGGCTTTGGATATGGCCTTGGGTATCGGCGGCGTGCCGCGCGGCCGGATCACCGAGATCTACGGGCCGGAGTCTTCCGGCAAGTCGACGCTGGCTCAGCACATTCTGGCCAACGCCCAGGCCAACGGCGGCACTGTCGCTTACATCGATGTGGAGCACGCGCTGGACCCCAGCTACGCGGTGAAGTGCGGCGTGAACATCGACCAGCTCTACATCAGCCAGCCGGACACCGGTGAACAGGCGCTGGAGATCTGCGAGGCCATGATCCGCTCCGGCGCGATTGACGCCGTGGTAGTGGACAGCGTGGCTGCGCTAGTGCCGAGGGCCGAGATTGAGGGCGACATGGGCGACCCGCAGATGGGCCTGCAGGCGCGGTTGATGTCGCAAGCGTTGCGGAAACTCACCGGCGCAATCAGCAAGACCAACACCGCCGCCATCTTCATCAATCAGTTGCGGGAGAAGGTGGGCGTGGTGTTCGGTAACCCCGAGGTGACCCCGGGCGGGCGAGCGTTGAAGTTCTATAGCTCCACCCGCATCGAGATCCGCCGCACCGAGAGCTTGAAGCAGGGGACAGTCATTATCGGCAACCGAGTGAAGGCCCGCATTGTGAAGAACAAGGTCGCGCCGCCGTTCCGCACCGCCGAGTTCGAGATTCTGTTCAACCAGGGCATCAGCCGCGAGAGCGACATCATCGACCTGGGGGTGGAGCTGGGGATCGTCAAGAAGGCGGGCGCGTTCTTCAGTTACGGCGAGACTCGCCTGGGCCAGGGCCGGGAGAATACCCGCGAGTTCCTGATTCAGCACCACGAGATGGCGATGGACATTGAGGCGCAGATCAAGGCGAACTCGGCGGTGGCGCAGGCCAAGATGACGACGGGGCCGACTGCGGAGGATGAGGAGGAGTAGGTCGAGGGGAACCAAGCGGCCCGACATGCCTGACGCACCCCTTCTACAGCGAATTTTGTCAGGCCGTGCCGACGCAAATATTCGGTTCGACGCCCTTCGGGCGCTGCTGCTGCCGAACCCTGCCAGGGCTGCCCGCTGGACAAGGTGGTAGCGCTGCGCACGGCGTCGGAGGTAGAAGTTCGCAGCACCGTAAACAGCGAGGTCTACGTCGCTTCACTGTTCCCCATCCAGAACGAAGACGGCGAGGTGGTCGACCTGGTGGAGTTCGCCAAGGACGTCACCCTCTCCCGCGACCTGCAGGACAAGCTGCTCCAAACCGAACGCTTACGGGCCCTGGGCGAAATGGCGAGCGGAACCGCCCACGAGTTTAACAACACCCTGGCGGGCGTATTGGGGCAAGTCGAACTGCTGCTGGCAACCGAACCCGACGCCCACATGGAACGCGGCCTTCGCCTGATCGCTCAGGCGGCGTCGGATGGCGCGGCCACGGTGCGCCGGATTCAGAACTTCTCCAAGACTAGCCGCGGCGAAGAGGTCGTGCCGGCCGACCTTAACCAAATCGTGCTCGACGCCGTAGAGGTGTGCGCCCCCCGCTGGAAGGACCAGAGCGAACGTGACGGGGTCACGGTGCTGATTCGCCCGGAACTGCGCGCGTCATCGCAGGTAGCCGGGGTGCCATCGGAGCTGCGAGAAGTGCTGGTCAATATCCTGCTGAATGCGATTGAGGCGATGCCTGCTGGAGGCACCGTGGCCATGCGCACCGGAGAGAACACACGCTGGGTATGGGTTTCCATCACCGACCAAGGCGTGGGAATGACCAATGAGGTGCGCCGGCACATCTTCGACCCGTTCTACACCACCAAGGGCTTGGCCAACTCTGGGCTTGGCATGAGCGTGG
Organism: Chloroflexota bacterium; assembly: GCA_964200875.1. GTDB lineage: Bacteria > Chloroflexota > Dehalococcoidia > SHYD01 > SHYD01 > SHYE01. The sequence goes on from CAXNDA010000075.1 coordinate 2,755, forward strand.
TCTACGGCATCATCAAACTGCACCGGGGCGATATCAAGGTCTCGAGCGAAGAGGGCCAAGGCACCACGGTCACCATCCGGCTACCGAAGGCCCGCAATCTGCCTGCCAAACCTCAGCCTGTGATCGAGGCCGAACCCGCACGACCTCTGCGAATGCTGGTGGCCGACGACGATGCCCGGCTGGCCGACATGCTGCAGCAGATGCTGAGTTTAGACGGGCACGAGGTGACGGTGTGCCATGGCGGAGCGGCTGCCCTGGAAGAGCTTGCGGCCACACCGTATGACGTGGTGCTCACCGATCTGGGTATGCCCGAAGTGTCGGGCTGGGATGTCATTGGCGCCGCCCGGAAGCTGCAGCCCGGCATCTGCACCGGCTTGGTCACTGGGTGGGGCGTGCAGTTGGAGGACGTGGAGCTGAACAGCAAGGGCGTGGACGCCGTGATCCCCAAGCCGTACAGCATGATCGCCCTGCGGGCGACCGTGGCCCAGTTGAGTGAACTGCGCCAGAGTCGAGCCGTGGTCGCGCTAGCCTAACCGCAACCCAGGTGGAGTTGATCTGATTGCATCCGCATTCTGTAACCCTGGCTACGTTGACACTGAAGCTTGGTGCCTCCTAGACTGCGGCTTAGTTACTTAACGGAGGCTTAACGCCATGGGGCAGGGCGGAAGCGTGCACACCATCCAATGGGTCGACGACCACATTGTCATCCTCGATCAGACTCGCCTGCCGCTGGAGACGGTCTACCGCGCCCTCTATACCACCGACGACCTGATTCATGCGATACAGGCAATGCAGATCCGCGGAGCCCCCGTGTTGGGCGTTGCCGGCGCCATGGGCGTGGCACTCGCCAGTCTCAGCACTACCGGCGAGGATGCCGCGGGATTCGCCGCGCAGCTCCGCCCCCTGGTAACAGCCATCGCCGACGCCCGTCCCACCGCGGTCAACCTCTCCTGGGGGGTGCACGAGCTGTTGTCTCGCCTGGCGGCGCAGCACTGCACGACCGTCGAGCAGCAGCGCCAGTTCTTGGTAGCCGAAGCCCAGCGTATGTTGCAGGAGGATGTGGCGGCGAATCGCCGGCTCGGCGCGTTCGGCGCGCCGTTGCTGCCCGACGACGGCATTGTGCTGACGCATTGCAACGCGGGAGCGCTGGCCACCGCCGGCTACGGAACGGCGCTGGGCGTCATCCGATCGGCGGTGGAGTCGGGGAAGCACATTCGCGTGTATGCCGACGAAACCCGGCCGCTGCTGCAGGGCGCCCGCCTGACCGCCTGGGAACTGGTGGAAGACGGGATTCCGACCACCCTGCTCACCGACAACATGGCCGGCTACTTCTTGCACAAGGGCGTGATTGCCTGTGTGGTGGTGGGAGCCGACCGCATCGCCGCGAACGGCGACGTCGCGAACAAAGTGGGGACCTATAGCGTGGCCGTCTTGGCCAAAGAGAACGGCGTCCCCTTCTACGTGGCCGCCCCCGTCAGTACCATTGACCTCTGCCTGCCCAACGGCGACGTCATTCCCATCGAAGAGCGCGAGGCGGATGAGGTCACCACCATCGGCCAGACCCGGGTAGCGCCGCTGGGCGTGCAGGTCGCAAACCCGGCGTTCGACATTACGCCGGCTCGCTACGTGACGGCCATCATCACCGACGCAGGGCTGGTGTACCCGCCGTATGAGCAAAACTTGCCAAAGGTGGTACGCTCTCCACAGTAAGCAGGGGCGGCCGCGTGCTTGCCCTTCTCAGGCAGCCCGATACGAAAACACCACTCCCCATGTCGCCTTCCCTCGCTGGGTTCGCGCCCGCGCCGATTTGGCGGCGGGCTGCGGCGCTGTTCGCCGATGCCATCATCCTCACCGCGGTGTCGTGTCTGTGGCTGGTGCTCACCGGCGGGGGCACCGCCGCCGCGCTGTTGGCGGTGGCCCTAGTGGCGGGTGGCATATCGCCAGAGTTGGAGGGCCCGTTCAAGCTGGGGATCGCCGTCACGTTGCTGACCATTTTTGGCGGGCTGGTGATCATGCACGGCATCTATTGGGTGGCCTTCACCGGCCTGCGAGGGCAGACGCCCGGCAAGGCGCTCCTGGGCATTCGGGTGGTGGATGCCGAGGGGCGGCGGCCGGGCCTGCGCCGAGCGTTTATGCGCGAGATCATCGGTAAGTTCCTTTCCAAGCTTGTATGCTACCTGGGGTACCTGTGGGCCTTTGCGGACCAACGCCACCAAACGTGGCACGACAAGATAGCCGGCACCTATGTGGTGACCGCGGGTAGCCCAGACACCAACAGCTCGGGAGGGGTTCATGGCTGAGGCGCGTATCGGGGTCATCGGCGGTAGCGGGCTCTATCAGATGGAGGGCCTGACAGAAGTGCAGGAAGTACGGGTGGACACGCCCTTCGGCGCTCCCAGCGACGTGATCGGCGTCGGCAAGATCGGCGACACCTCCATTGCCTTCCTGCCACGCCACGGCCGGGGACATCGGCTTTCCCCCACTGAGTTGCCGGTGCGCGCCAACATCTGGGCGCTCAAGTCGCTGGGCGTCGAACAGATCATCTCGGTGAGTGCGGTCGGCAGCCTGCGTGAAGAGATACATCCGCTCGACTTGGTGATCCCCGACCAGATCATCGATCGCACAAGGGGCCGCGTGAGCTCGTTCTTCGACAATGGCGTGGTGGCCCACGTGGGCTTCGCCGATCCCTTCTGCCCTGCGCTCTCCGAACAGCTGTACCATGCGGCCCTCAAGACAGGCGTCTCGGTACACAAGGGCGGCACCTATGTGGTGATGGAGGGCCCGCTGTTCTCGACGCGGGCAGAATCCAACCTCTATCGCTCCTGGGGGGCCAGCGTCATCGGCATGACCGCACTGCCCGAGGCAAAGCTGGCTCGGGAAGCCGAGATCTGCTACGCCACCATCGCCTGCTCCACAGACTACGACTGCTGGCACGAGAGCGAGGAGGACGTGACCGTCGAGATGATCATCGCCAACCTTCTCAAGAACGTGGAAACATCCAAGCAGATCGTCCGAAGCATCGTGGGGAATCTGCAGGCCCAGCGCGCATGCGGGTGCGGCAGCGCGCTGGCGAGCGCGATCATCACCGACCGGGCGATGATTCCCGCCGAAACCAAGGAACGGCTGCAACTCATCATGGGGAAATACATGTAGCCTGGGTTTCCGGCTATGACATCATGCGTACCAGTTCGGACATCCTTCGCCCCCTGGCGGTAACCGCCATTGGCAGCATGCCTCACCTATCGGTGGCGGGCGCGCTGCCCAGCATTCTGGCGTGCCAAGGCATACCGGCGTGGCCGCAATTGGTGCAGCGTTCGCCCGGCTACGGGATGCTGGCGCAAGCCTTGGCCGGTGTGCCGGGCTTGGCCGTCGATTCTCAAGGGCAGGTCACGTTGCCTGCAGGCTTCGGGGGAAGCGTTGTCGCTCAGGCAACGCCAAGAATTCCCGATGCCCTGGCCTCTCTGAGATTCGCGGCCTCGCCAGATGTGGCGCTGAAGGGGCAGATCGCCGGCCCCATCACGCTTTCGCTCAACTGCAGCCTGGCCGATGGCGCCAGCGTTGCGGACAACGCCGGCGCCTGTGACGCTATCGCCGGCTTCATCGCGGTAGCTGCCGCTGCACAGGAAGCGGCCCTCGACGGCGGCTTGCTGTTTCTGGATGAACCGGACCTCGCCCGCGGCTTGCGCGACCCTCGGCTGGGCCCAGACCGCTGCCGCTCGCTGCTGGGTGAGGTGCTCTCAGCAGTCACGGGCCCGGTTGGCGTCCACACCTGTGACGTGCCGGACCTCGCGTTCCTGTTGTCGCTCCCGATCGACGTCATCAGCGTCGACGCCTATCGCTACGGAGACGAGTTGCCTGCACCGGCCGTCGCTGACTTCCTGCGGCGGGGTGGCTGGCTGGCCTGGGGCATCGTGCCGAGTGAAGCCGACCCGCTTCAGCACCAGAACGCTGCATCGCTGAGTGACAAGCTGCGGAGCATTTGGCGGCGACTCGAACGGGGAGGGGCGCCGGCCGCCTTGTTGAGGAGCCGAGCGCTCATCACACCGAGTTGCGGGCTCGGCCAGCTCTCGATAAGCCAAGCGGACTTCGCCCTGCACTTGACGCAGCAGGTGGCGGCTTCACTTCGCGCCGAGCAGATCGCCGAAGTCACCGCGGGGCAGCCCGCATGAGCAGCTATGACGCCGTCATTGCGGCGCTCGCCAGCGCAGATGCCTACCCCGAGCGACCGGCTTCGGTAGAGCACATCCAGACGCACATCTCTCACCTGTTCCTGACGCCGGAGTTCGTGTACAAGGTGAAGAAGCCCGTTGACTTCGGCTTTCTCGACTTCACCACGTTCGAAAAGCGCCGCTACTTCTGCCAACGCGAACTCGAACTGAATCGCCGGATAGCGCCACAGGTGTACCTGGATGTGCTGGAGGTCCGGCAAGACCACGGCGGGGCCCTTCGGGTGGCGGGGGCCGGACGCGTGGTGGAACATGCGCTGAAGATGCGACGCCTGCCGCAAGAGGCCTCGATGATCGATTTGCTGCAGAGCAATGGCGTGACCGAGGACATGGTGCGCGAACTCGCGTTGCTGGTGGCTCGCTTCCACAAGCGCGCCGAAGCCAGCGCGGCCATCAGCGCGCACGGAGGCGTGCAGGCCGTGACGCGTCAGGTGCGCGAGAACTTCAGCCAGACTGAGCGCTACCGGCGCCGCACCATCCTGCCGTACAAGTGGCATGAGTTACGCGATTGGAGCGAGGCGTTTCTGAAGGAGCAGGCTCCGTTATTGCGGCAGCGCGTTGCAGACGGCCGGGTGCGCGACAACCATGGCGACCTGCACGCGGCGCAAGTGTTCTTTACCCCGGAAGGCATCCGCATCATCGACTGCATCGAGTTCAACGACGCCTACCGCTGCTGCGACGTGGCGTCTGACATTGGGTTTCTGGCCATGGATCTCGACGCCCACGGACGGCACGACCTGTCTCGGGTGCTGGTTGAAACCTGGGTGGAGGAGACCGGCGACCACGGGGCACTGCAGGTGCTGGATTTCTACAAGACCTACCGGGCCGTGGTGCGCGGTAAGGTCGAGAGCTTTCGCCTGGATGACTCGGCGACCCTGGACAGCGAGCGGGATGCCATTACGCTGCGGGCACGCGGTTACTTCAACCTGGGGTATCGGT
>CAXNDA010000076.1:0-7907 GCA_964200875.1 Chloroflexota bacterium
GGATCGGGCCGCCGAGCGCCAGCGGGATGGCCCGCCCGAAGTTCGCCCAATGGCTGACCTGCTCGATCAGCAACTCAGTGCTCTGGTTCAACGAAGAGGTCGGCGAGATGGTGCCATCCGTCCACACTTCCAGAATCAGGCGGTCATAGTTGATCGTCTGACCCACCCGGGTCGGCTCTACCCGATAGTTCACCCGCCGCACCGGCGTGAAGATCGCATCGAGCGGCAACACCCCGATCGGCAGGCCGATCCGCTGGGCTGCCGGCTCGTAGCCCCGGCCCTGCTCGACGTTGAACTCCACATACAGCCGAGCTTCGCTGGAGTCGAGGGTCGCCAGGTGAACCTCGGGATTGACCACCTCATAATCGGCCGAGGGCTTGATGTCGGCGCCGGTCACTTCGCCCGGTCCCGTTGCCTCGAGATAGAGGCGACCGGGACGGTCCGTCAGGGGCCGCAGACGCAGGTCCTTCACGTTGAGCAAGAACTCGATAGTGTCTTCACGTACATGCGGCATGGTCGAAAACTCATGCTGCACGCCTTCAATACGCACCCACGTCACCGCGGAACCCTCGAGCGAGCTCAGCAGCACGCGCCGCAGGGCATTGCCGACGGTGGTACCGTAACCACCCTCCAGAGGTTCAGCGACAAAGCGGCCGTACTCGTCGGTCAGTTCTTCGCAGCGGATCTCAGGAGTCACCAGTTGAGCCAAATGGGGCCTCCTCTTCTAGCCATGAAAAGCGTGCTCCATGCCCAGGGAGCACGCCATTGTCGAAAGTAGATTAGCGGGAGTAGAACTCGACGATCGCCTGTTCGTTCAGCTTGGTGTCGATCTGTCCGCGCATCGGTACAGAGACCACCTTGCCACTCATCTGGGCCATGTCGAGGTTCAACCAGTCGGAGACGGCCTTGCCCTTGATGCTCTCGGAGACCATCTTGAACAGCTCGCCTTTGCGACTGCTGGGCACCCAACCGACGGTGTCGCCCACTTTGACGCGCATGGAGGGCGTTCGAGCCTTGCGGCCGTTCACCGTGATATGCCCGTGGTTGACGGTCTGGCGCGCTTGTGACCGCGAGTCGGCAAACCCTAGCCGGTACGCCACATTGTCCAGCCGAAGCTCCAGCTCCTGCAGCAAGTTCTCGCCCACCACACCGGGCCGATTGCTGGCGGCGGCGTAATGCCGGCGGAACTGGCGCTCCAGCACGCCATAGACCTGTCGTGCTTTCTGTTTTTCCTTCAGTTGCAGCCCGTGCTCCGATACCTTCCGGCGGCGAGCGCCATGCTGCCCCGGCGGCGTCGGGCGGCGCTCCACACCGCACTTGGGCGAGAAACAGCGGTCGCCCTTCAAGAACAGCTTTTCCCCCTGCCGGCGGCAAAGCCGGCAGACGGCGTCGGTATACCTTGCCATACGTTCCTTCCCTTAGACGCGCCGGCGCTTTGGCGGCCGGCACCCATTGTGCGGAATTGGGGTCACATCGCGGATGCTGGTGATCACGAGACCTGCCTGCTGCAGCGCCCGGATCGCAGCCTCACGGCCGCTCCCCGTACCCCGCACGTAGACGTCCACCTGGCGCAGGCCATGCTCCAGCGCCTTGCGCACTGCCTGCTCTGCCGCGGTCTGAGCGGCATAGGGCGTGCTCTTGCGCGAGCCCTTGAACCCTGCCACGCCGGCGCTCGCCCACGACACCGCGTTGCCGTTGGGATCGGTGAGCGTCACCACCGTGTTGTTGAACGTCGAATAAATGTAGGCGCGCCCAACGGGAATGGACTTCCGTTCCCTGCGGCGTACCGGTCGCTTGCGTTCTGCCATTAGCTGCCGTCCTCGGTTACTTCTTGCCGGCCCGGCGCTTGCCGGCTACCGTCTTGCGCGCTCCACGTTTCGTGCGAGCGTTGGTGCGCGTCCGCTGACCGCGTACCGGCAGGCCACGGCGGTGCCGCAGGCCACGGTAGGAGCCAATCTCGATCAGCCGGCGGATATTCTGTGTGACTTCCCGGCGCAGGTCGCCCTCCACCAGGTAGTCTTTGTCAATCACTTCACGCAGCCGTCCGAGCTCGTCCTCGGTGAGGTCACGCACCTTCTTGGCAGGGTCTACCTGCGTCTTCTTGCAGACGTCCAATGCGTTCGACGGCCCGATACCATAGAGGTACCGCAGCGAAATGTCGACTCGCTTGTTGTTTGGGATGTCCACCCCAGCAATACGTGCCATGTGCCTCTCCTGACCTAGCCCTGGCGCTGCTTGTGCTTCGGATTCGAGCAGATGATCCGGACCACCCCGTGGCGGCGGATCACCTTGCACTTCTCACATCGAACTTTGACTGATGTACTGACCTTCATCGTGCGTCCTCCGACGCTAAGCGCTACTTAAACCGATATGTAATGCGGCCCCGTGCGAGGTCGTAAGGCGAAAGCTCCACCAGCACCCTATCACCCGGCAAAATCCGAATGAAGTTCATGCGAATCTTGCCCGATACGTGGGCGAGCACCCCGTGTCCGTTCGGCAGTTCCACCCGAAACATGGCGTTCGGCAGTGACTCTGTGATAGTTCCTTCGACTTCGATGGACTCTTTCTTTGGCACGTTACCTCGACTAACCCTATGACTATGCGGCCGCTTCCGTTACCGTGAGTATCTCAGGCGCACCTTCAGTAATCACGATAGTGTGCTCAAAATGAGCTGAAAGGCTCTTGTCGGCGGTATACACCGTCCAGTTATCGCCGCCCACCTTGGTCTGCCAGCCGCCGGCGTTCACCATGGGCTCGATGGCCAAGCACAAACCCGGCTTCAACACCATGCCCCGGCCGGGCTGGCCGAAGTTCGGCACCTGCGGCTCTTCGTGCAACTTCTGCCCAATGCCATGACCGACGTACTCGCGCACCACCCCAAATCCCGCGGCCTCCGCCACCACCTGCACCGCATGGCCGATGTCGCTCAGACGAGCGCCACCGCGAGCTGCGGCGATGCCGGCCTCCATCGAGGCGCGCGTCACGTCCATCAGCTTGGTCGCTTCCGCCGAAACCGCCCCCACGCCGACCGTGATGGCCGAATCGGCCTGCCACCCCTCGTAAATCACGCCACAGTCCAAGCCGATGATGTCGCCTTCTTTGAGCACCTTCTTGCCGGGAATGCCATGCACAATCTCCTCGTTCACCGAGGTGCACAGGACCCCCGGGTAGCCGTGATACCCCAAGAACGAGGGAACCACGCCACGCTTCTTCATCTCATCGTGGGCGATCTTGTTCAGGTCGCCGGTGGTCACGCCGGGCAGCGCGTGATCGCGTAACACCACCAGAATCTCAGCGAGAATCCTGCCGGCCTTGCGCATCAGCGCTACCTCTTGAGGTGACTTCACAATCACCCCGCCCTGGACCATCGGTCCTGCCATTCTTAGACTGCCTTGCCGAGTATGGCCAACATCGCTTCTCGCACTGCTTCCACATCCTGCTCGCCGTTCACTTCGACCAACGCCCCCTGCTGTTGGTAGTACCCAATCAGCGGCACTGTCGAATCGAAGTACACCTTGAGCCGGTTCAACGCCGTCTCTTCCGTATCGTCCGGCCGCTGGTACAACTCACCGCCGCAGCGGTCGCACCGGCCGGCCTGCTTTGGCGGCGCCGTCACTGCATGGTAAGGGGCGCCGCAGTTCCGGCACAGCCACCTGCCACTCAATCGCCGCAACAGCTCGGGTTCGCCCACCCGCAGGTACACCGCCTGGTCTACCTTGTGCCCCCGCTTCGCCAACGCCTTGTCCAAGGCTTCACCCTGAGCCAGTGTCCGCGGGAAGCCATCCAACAGCACGCCGTTCGCGCAGTCGGGCCGTGCCAGGCGATCCAGAATCATCTCTATCGTTACGTCATCGGGCACCAATGCGCCCCGGTCATAGTATGACTTCACCAACCGGCCCAACTCGGTGTCGCTTTCGCGTACCTCGCGGAACAAGTCCCCGGACGACACGTGTACCCAGCCCATCGCCTTACTCAGCTCGATGGCCTGGGTCCCTTTCCCAGCCCCGGGGGCTCCTAATAACCAGTCGTACAGGGCAACGGCTCCTTATTGTAAACAATCCCTGCCGTACTGGCTAGTGGATGAATCCTTCATAATTTCGCATCATCAATTGCGACTCCAACTGCCGCATGGTATCGAGCACCACGCCCACCACAATCAGCAGGCCGGTGCTTCCCACCTGCAGCGACTGCTGACCGGTGATGATCTGTCCGAGGTAGGGCATCACCGCAATAAGGCCAAGGAACATTGCCCCCGCCCAGGTGATTCGCAGGATGACCTGGTTCAAGTACTCCGCGGTGGGCTTGCCCGGGCGAATACCCGGAATAAACCCGCCGTTCTTCTGCAGGTTCTCCGATAGATTTTGCTGCTGGAAGATGACCAGCGTGTAGAAGAACGTGAACCCGACTACCAGCAGGCCGTAGAGCAGCCAATACACCACGCCGGTAGCATCGAACACGTTGCGAATGAACCGCGCAGCGTTGGCGACCCAGTCAACGTCCGACGTCGTGATGTAACTCGCGACCGTCCCGGGCAGAATCATGATGGAAGCCGCGAAGATCAGCGGGATCATGCCGGCGGAGTTCACCCGCAACGGTATATGACTCGCGCCCGACTGCCGGTACATCCGTCCGCCCCGAAACAAGCTTCGAGTGTACTGCACCGGGATGCGACGCTGTGCTTCCTGGAAGAAGACAATAGCGGCAACAATGATGAGACCCAGCACCATGAAGGTCAGGATGCTCCCAGGATTGCCGGTGGAGAAGCCAATCATGGCCTCACCCAACAGGCCCGGCAAGCCAGAGACGATGCCGCCAAAAATGATCACCGACACGCCGTTGCCAATGCCGCTCTCGGTGATGAGTTCGCCGATCCACACCAGAAAGATGGTTCCCGCCGTCATCGAGAACAGCATGGAGAGCGTGGGCAGCAGAGCCGGCCCGGAAAGCCCGATGTTCTGCAGCACGCCCTGGCTTTGGAACAGCAGAAGCTGACCAAACGCCGAAAGAAACGCTAGCGGCACCGTCAGCCAGTGCGTGTACTGGTTAATCTTCTGCCGGCCGAGTTCGCCCTCTTTCGAGAGACCCTCAAGCGCGGGAATGACCGGGACCATGAGCTGCATAATGATGGAAGCGGTGATGTATGGATACACCCCCATCGACGCAACGCTGAGGTTGCGCATGGCGCCGCCACTGAAGAGGTCGAGCATGCCCAGAAGCTGGTTGCTCTGGAACAAGCGCTCCAGGCTCTGGATGTCGACACCGGGAACGGGCACATGAGCGACGAACCGGAACACGATCAGCATGGCGAACGTGAACAGGATCTTCTGGCGCAGGTCAGGAAGGCGCCAGGCATTCATGGCCGCATTAAGCACGCTTCACCACCTCGGCCTTTCCGCCGGCCGCTTCTATCTTGCTCTTTGCCGAGTCGGTGAACTTGGCAGCCTGCACGGTGAAGCTCTTACTCAAGTTGCCATCGCCCAGCACCTTAACCGGCAGCCGGGTACCGCGGATGAGACCCGCCTTCGCTAAGGTCTCCACCGTAATCACTGCCTGAGCGTCGAATTTTTCGAGCAGGCCGACGTTCACCTCGGCATACTCAGTGCGGAAAATGTTCGTGAAACCGCGCATCGACGGCAACCGCTTGATGAGCGGGAGCTGGCCACCCTCGAACCCAGGCCGCACGCCACCACCGGCGCGGGCCTTCTGGCCCTTGGTGCCCTTGCCCGAGGTGGTGCCTCGACTGCCATCACCGCGCCCCAGGCGCTTCTTGGCGTGTTTCGCCCCTACGGGGGGGTGTAGATCATGCGCTCGCATTAGGCGCCCTCCACCTGTTCTACTTTCACCAGATGCTCGACCTTGTGAATCATCCCGCGAATCGAGCGATTGTCGTCGTGCTCAACCGTCTCATGCAGACGGTGGAAGCCGAGTGCACGGACCGTGCGCTTCTGGTCACTCTCGTGACCGATGGCACTATGGACCAGCGTAATTCGTAGCCGAGCCATCTTAACCCTCCTTCGGGAGCCGCCCCGCCGCGCGCAGGCGACGGATTCGGGCTTCCTGCGGGTCGCGCAACTGGCGCAGGCCTTCAACCGTTGCACGCACCACATTGATGGGGTTGCTGCTGCCCAGGCTCTTGGTCAACACGTCATGCACGCCGACGGCCTCGAGCACAGCGCGAACGCCCCCGCCCGCGATGACGCCAGTCCCGGGTACTGCTGGCTTTAGCAGCACCTTCGCAGCGCCGAATTCAACCAGGATGGGGTGAGGCAGCGTCCTGCCCTTCAGCGGCACCGTTATCAGGTGCTTTCGGGCAATCTGCCCACCCTTGCGGATGGCTTCCGGGACTTCGTTGGCTTTACCCAAACCGACCCCGACCTGACCGTTGCCGTCGCCTACCACTACCAGGGCGCTGAAGTTGAACCGGCGGCCACCCTTGACCACCTTCGCAACCCGGTTGATCTTGACGACGCGATCGGAGAAGCCGCCGCTGTCGCGCTCGCTCCGGTCGCCCCTATCACCTCGTGGACTACTTGAACGTGTCGTCACGCTCGCTCCTGTTCACTGCGTGGATCTAGAACTCGAGACCGGCTTTGCGGGCGGCGTCGGCCAATGCCTTCACTCGCCCGTGATAGCGAAACCCGCCACGGTCAAACACCACTTGCTTGATGCCTGCTTGCTTGGCGCGCTCAGCCACTGCTGCGCCGACCAACTCGGCCATGCCGCTCTTGTCCTTATCGGTCAGCGAGCGCAGCTCGCCTTCCAAGTCCGACGCCGCGGCCAACGTGTGGCCAATTTCGTCGTTGATAATCTGTGCATAGATGTGGTTGCTGCTGCGGAACACCGCCAACCGCGGCCTTCCGGCGGTACCGGTCACCGTCTTGCGTACCCGCAAATGGCGGCGCAGACGGCCTTCACGGCTTGTGCGAATCTTCGGCATGTTTTACTTGCCTCCCTTGGCCCCAGCCTTACCGGCTTTTCTGAACACAACCTCGCCGATATAGCGCAAGCCCTTGCCCTTATAGGGCTCTGGCTCTCGCCACTTGCGGAGGTTTGCGGCCTGCTGGCCTACTTGCTCCTTGTCGATGCCGATGACCGCGACCCGGTTGTTACCGGTCACTTCGAAGGTAATCCCGTCGGGTGGGTCTACTTCGATGGGGTGCGAGTAACCGAGCGCCATCACCAGGCGTTGCCCCTGCATCTGGGCCCGGTAACCCACGCCGATGATGTCCATTTCCTTGCGGAAGCCGGTGTTGACACCCTCCACCATGTTGGCCACCAGGCTGCGGGTCAGTCCGTGGAGCGCCCGATGCTCACGGCTATCGCTGGGGCGGTCCACCTGCAGCACGCCATCCTCCAGCCGAAGAATCATGTCCGGGTGCAGGGTGCGGTTGAGCGAGCCTTTGGGGCCACTCACCGTAACATTACTGCCATCTTGGTTAATCTTGACCGCCGCTGGGACGGGTATTGGCTTACGGCCTACGCGCGACATAACACCTTCTCCGGTTGCTTACCAGACGTAGCAGAGGATTTCTCCGCCGATGTGGCTGCGCCAGGCCTGTGTGCCTGTCATCAGCCCCTTGGGCGTGGAGATTATTGCGATACCCAGGCCCCCGTACACTCGAGGGATCTCGCGACTGTTGACGTACACGCGAAGGCCGGGCTTGCTCACCCGCTTCAGGCCGGTGATGGCGCAGGTCCTCCGGTCGACGTAGTTCATGTACACCTTCAGGGTACCCTGGGGGTTATCGTTCACGACTTCAAAATCGCGAACGAACCCTTCTTCCTTCAGGATCTTGGCTATGCCCACCTTCATCTTGGAGTTCGGCACCAAAACAAAGTCGTGCCGTGACATTGCGCCATTGCGCAGTCGTGTCAGCATATCGGCAATTGGATCGGTCATGTTCATA
>CAXNDA010000077.1:0-7877 GCA_964200875.1 Chloroflexota bacterium
GGTGGTGTACCTGGCGACGCCCAGCCGGCCGGTGCTGCGGGCGTAGAGGTCGGCCATGTGGACGGCGGCCTCCTCGTGCCGGACGCCGACGAAGCGGAAGGGGTGGTCGGCCATGACGTCGAGCACGGGGAGGATGTGGTCGCCGGCGATGGTGAAGATAGTGTAGACGCCCTCTTGGAGCAGGGCGCGGGCGATGAGTTCGCTGCCGCTAACTTTGGCCATGGTGGGATGTCCGTGGGTGGTTGGTGAGGGTCAGTATACGCGGCGGGGCGGGAGGGGAGGAATAGGGAGGGTGGGTGGGGGGAGCCAGCGAGTGGTGGTGAGTGGTGGGGCGGGGTTGGGTAGGCGCGGGGGCACCCTCTCCCTACCCTCTCCCTCGAGGGAGAGGGGGTGCGCCCGTGCGGTGATTGCGGGTTCCCGAGGCTGGGGTTCAGTGAGGCGCGTCGGCCGGAGCCCCTCGCCCTTTCAGGGAGAGGGTAGGGAGAGGGTGCCGGTGGGCGTCGCACGAGAGTTTGTTTGGCAAAAAGGCATTACAGGTTTCGGGGTGTGCCTGGCGGGCGGTTGATTGTGCCTGGCGGGGGAGTTTGAACCGCAAAAGTGATCCTTAAGGGGTAAGGGGTAGCTACGACGACGGCGGTGGCTTGGTGGGCGGACCGGTGGGGCGCGGTGGGCAGGGGCGGCGTTACGGGCATGGGGTGAGGGTAGCGGGCTGGCGGCGGTTGGGGCAAGGGGCGGTGGCACACGGGTGGAGGAGGCGCTGGCTCCGTTGTGGGTGGCGCGGTGTTGGGCGGGGATTGCGCGCTGGTCACCGTCCGCGCGCTGTGCAGCCGCCCTCGCCCTCGGAGGGAGAGGGATCGAGGGAGAGGGTGATGCGCGCCGCCAACCCATTGGCGCGATACGGGCAACACGCCGACGAGCTGGTCATTCTGGCCTCGGCGCGGTGTTGGGCGGGGGTTGCGCGGCACCCTCTCTATAATCTCTCCCTCCGAGGGCGAGATGGGTTGGGTGGCGGCGGTTTGGTGTAGTGAGGCGTGGAGGTCGGCGGTGGGCGGGAGCCTGCGTGCTGGTCGCGGGAACGCGGCTTGGTGAACCGCCCTCGCCCTCGGAGGGAGAGGGATCGAGGGAGAGGGTGATGCGCACCGCTCACCCGCCGGCGCGACACGGGCAGTTACGCCGACGAGTTGGTTGCGGGGGGCCTGGGCGTAGTTTCGGATGGGGGTGGTGGGCGTGGGTGCTCGCGGGCGAGCAGGGACAGCGCTTTGGTTGCGGGCACCCGAGTGGCGCTTGCAGGGTGAAGGTTCGACCCTCCCCTCGCCCCTCCCTAGGAGGGAGGGGAATTGTTGGGTTCCTCCCCCTAGCAGGGGGAGGGTAGGTGGGGGTTGAAGCTGCGGCGTACACCGGGTTGGGGTGCTGCCGCCCTGGGTTCGGCCCTCCCCTAGCCCCTCTGGTTGAAGCTGACGCACACACCGGCATGCTGGTTATAAGCGAGGGGTTCGACCCTCCCCTGGCCCCTCCACTTCGTCGGACTCAGTGCGGCGCCTAGGAGGGAGGGGAATGACTTGGCTATTGCACGCCGTAGAGGCGGTGTTCGTTGATGTAGGCGAGGACGGCGTCGGGGACCCAGTAGCGGGCGGACTCTTGGGCGGCGAGGCGGCGGCGAATCTCGGTGGAGCTGATGCCGACTTCGGGCATGGTGATGGTGACGACGCGGTCGCGGATATTGGGGACGGTGGCTTCGAGCGTGTCCCAGGGGATCTGGTAGCCGGGGCGGACCACGGTGACCAGAGTGGCGAGTTCGGTGATGCGCTGCGGCTCCACCCAGTGCGGCAGGTCGGCCAGGGCGTCGAAACCCAGAATGAAGTGGAGGTCGACGCCTTCGCCGAGGTCGGCGTGCAGGTCGGCCAGCGTGTCTTTGGTGTAGGAGGGACCCTCCCGGCGAATGTCGACTTCGGAGACGCCGATGGCGGGGTTGCCCGAGGCTGCCAACCGCAGCATGAACAGCCGGTGCTCAGTGGCGGCGAGCTGACGGTCGGGCTTGCGCCACTGATCTTTGGCGGGAGTCAGCAGAACGCGTTGTAGACCCAGTTGCCGTGCCGCCTCTTCCGCCGCTATCAGGTGACCGATGTGGACGGGGTCGAAGCTGCCGCCCAGCACGCCGATGCGACGGTTACCACTCAATCTCGTCGGCCCCCACCCGCACCTTGTCGCCGATCTTCACGCCGGCCTGCTCGAGCGCCCGCTTCCAGCGCGTGCGGCGGATGCGTTCCCGCAGCAGGTATTGATAGACGTGCTCCGAGGTGTGCGGCGCCACGACCACGCGCGGCAGGTAGCGGCCCTCGAGCACGAAGACGCCCTCTTCCCGGCGGACGATGTGGTTGGTCTTGGTTTCCAGCGGGCGGAACACGAACTCTTCTTCGCCGTCCTCCGCCTCCTCAGCCGGTATCACGACCGGTGGCACGGCCGGACGCTCGTGGACCAGCTCATAGACGGCCTCTCGGAGCGCCTCGAGGCCGAGGCCCGACGCGGCTGAGATGAAAAACACTTTTTTGCCGAAGCCGGCCAGCGCTCGGCGGATTTTCGCCTGCTTCTTGGTTGCGCCGGGCAGGTCCATCTTGTTGACGGCGAAGATGCGAGGGCGGCGCGGCAGCTCGTCGCTGTAGAGGCCGATCTCACGCTCGACCACCGCGATGTCGGCCGCGGGGTCATCGCTGTCGATGGTGACGACGTGCACCAGTACACGGGTGCGCATGATGTGCTGAAGGAAGCGCTCGCCCATGCCCACGCCTTCGCTGGCGCCTTCCAGCAGACCGGGAATGTCCATCCACACCAAGCGCTCATAGCCGTGCTCGACGACGCCAAGCTCGGGTTCGACCGTGCTGAAGGCGAAAGCGCCGATCCGCGGCCTGGCGTGGGACACTGCCGCGAGAAGGGACGACTTACCCACATTGGGCAGGCCAACTATCCCCACGTCTGCCAACATTCGTACTTCCAGCCGAAAGCGTCCGCCCTCGCCCCGCTCGCCCTCTTCGGCGAACCTGGGCGTCTTGTGCACCGAGGTGGCGAAGTGACGGTTACCCCGGCCACCCCGGCCACCGCCTGCCATGACCACCTGCTCACCCTCAGCCACGACTTCGCCCAGCACGCTATCGTCCTCTCGGTAGATGACGGTGCCCACCGGCACATCGAGCGTCAGGTCCGGGGCGGTCTTGCCATGCTTGTCGGTTCCCTGGCCATGACCCCCGTGGAGGGCCTTCCAGGGCCCGCTACGCCGCAGATGGTCCAGGGTGGTGACTGCTCCCGTGGCGCGGGCCACCACCGACCCGCCACGGCCGCCGTCGCCGCCATTGGGGCCGCCCTTGGGCGCAAACCGCTCCCGCCGGAAGCTGACGCAGCCGTTTCCACCACTGCCAGCCTGGATGTTGATGTTGAGGTTATCGATCACACAAACACTTTATGCCTTCTCTCATAGTGGGTTAATCATACCAGTAGGCGTGGTGGAAACGTGGATACGTGCCTAGCTCAGGCGTGAGCATGTGCCGAGTGCGCGTGGAGACGCTGGGCAGTGTGGTGTACGGGGTCGAGGGCAAACTGAGGGAGCATTGTTCTCCACAACAGGCACGAGTAATCCACACTACAGGTGGAGTTATGCACAGCGGTATGGATAGCGGGTGTACTGGCAGGCACGGATGAAGGGGTGCCCGCCTACGGGAAACATGGAGCGTGGGAACAAGGAAGAGCCCCGGTCAATACCGGGGCTCTTGGTGTTGGAGGGCGCGTGGTCAGGAGGCGGTTCGGGCGCTGGAAGCCAGCTCGAGCAAGGTGCGCCGCAGGGTAGGGTTCGCCGCCTGGGCGGTGGCGATCTTCTCGCAGCCGTGGATGACCGTCGAGTGATCGCGCCCGCCCAGGCGCTGCCCGATCTCGGCGAGCGTGAGCTTGGCCTCGATGCGCATGAGGTGCATGGCGACGTGCCGGGCGAAAGCGATGTCTTGCGAGCGGCGGGGCCCGGCGAGATCGGTGGTGGTGACGTGGAAGTAGCCGGCGACGACATCGAGGACGCGTTCGGGGGAGAGCGTGACGGTACGGTGCGCCAGCAGCTCCTCGAGCGCTACTGCGGTGAGTGCGAGGTCCAGCGGCTGGTGGGTGAGGTGCGATTTCGCAACCACACGGTTCAGCGCACCCTCGAGCTCGCGCACGTTGTTCTGGAAACGGTGGGCGATGTACTCGAGCACCTCGTCGGGGATGGACACGCCGAGTTCGTCGCCCTTGCTGGCAAGGATAGCCATCCGCACCTCGAGGTCGGGTGGCTGCACATCGGCGATGAGGCCCCACTCGAACCGGGAGCGGAGACGATCCTCGAGCAGGGGCATGGAGTGCGGTGATCGGTCGGAACTGAGCACGATCTGGGCGCCGGCGTTATGCAGGTCGTTGAAGGTGTGGAAGAAGCTCTCCTGCGTCTGCTCCTTCTGGGCGATGAAGTGGATGTCATCGATCAGCAGGACATCCACCGAGCGGAAGCGGGCGCGGAAGTCTTCGGTCTTGCGTTCCCGCAGGGCGTGAATGAACTGGTTGGTGAACTGCTCGGAGGTGATGTACAGCACGACCTGCTGCTGCTGAACGCAGTGATGAGCGATAGCGTGCAGCAGGTGCGTCTTGCCGAGCCCGACCCCACCGTAGACGAACAGCGGGTTATAGCTTTTGCCGGGCTTCTCGGCCACGGCCAGCGCGGCGGCGTGGGCAAACCGGTTGGCCTCGCCCACGATGAAGGTGGCGAACGTGTAGCGCGGATTGAGCGCCGTCCCTGCGGTGGCCGAGGTCGCGCGCACACTCTGCCGGCGGGGGCTGGGGGCCGAGTTCAGGGCAGGGGCCTGGGGGTTCGGGGTTCGGGGCTGGGTGACCTCGAAGGCGAGATCGATTTCCTGGCCAGCGATCTTGGACACCGTCTTGCGAATCAGGGGCTGCAGGTTGCGCTCGAGCCAGGCAGTGGCGAAAGCGGTGGGCGCGCCAATAACCAGGGTACCGTCACGCAGGGAAACGCCGTGCGTGTTGCGAAGCCAGGTGTTGTAGTTCGCACGAGACACCTGAACCTCTAATTCGCCAAGGGTGGCTTTCCAGAGGTCGTCGGGTGTTTGCTGTGACATGCGGTGGAGGCTCCACGACCAACACAATGCCCGGGGGCGCGCTGAGTCTCGTGCGGCGCTCCTGGCAGTGAACTGTTCGATTAGGTGTAGTTTGGGTTCCGAAGGTGGGCGCTAGCCCGATGTGCAGCTAGTGGTGCGACTTAAGGTACCAGTGTGCCGGAGACGCGAACAAGGGGTTTCGTTGGGGTTAAACCGGCAGTTCGCGGGCATATGTCAGGGGCTTAGCATAGCTGGTGGGTCGGTGCTTAACGTAAGTCCCATGGGCGCGGGACAGGGGTTTGTTATACTGGGGCCCACTACGTTGAGTTGAATGGAGCGCATGCACCCTGTGAGTAAGCTGGCCGACCTGTTGAAACAAGCCACTCAGGCGTACGCACGCCCGATGGGTTTTGCCCCTGCCCAAGCACGAAAGCAGGCGCTGTCTATGGCGCTCATAGCCGAACTCTCCGCCGGCGATGCGGCCTCGATTCAGGCAGCGTTGGCTGCCGGGGCCGAAGCGATTCTGCTGCCCAAGGGCAGCGAAGCCGGTATAGCTGATGCGCGCGCCGCCGCCGGGAAAGCCCCGCTGGGCCTGGTGCTGACCACTGGGGCCAAGGACGATGTGGCAAAACTGGTGACCGCGGGCGCAGACTTTCTGCTGCTTGAGGACACCGCGATTGCCGGTGAGGTTCTGACGGTAGATGACGTCGAGCGCCTGCTGCAGCTGGATGCAGCCTGGCCCGACTCGCTGATCCGAGGGGTGGAGGGTCTGCCGCTGGATGGGGCGGTGTACCGGCTGCCGGCCGGAGGCGGGCTGACGGTGCATGAGCTAATGCAACTTCGGCGGGCGGCCGGCCTGGCGGGCAAGACGATGTATGTTGCGGTGCCGGCCGGCACGCCTGCGAGCGCCGCCCGCGTGTTGCGCGATGCCGGCGCGTTGGGCCTGATTGTCGCGGCTGCCGCGGTGGCCGAGTTCGCCGAGGCCATTCGTGCACTGCCGCAACCGAAACGCAAGGGCGAGAACCTGGAGGCTTCGCTGCCGACCGGCTTCATGTCGAGTCACAAGGAAGAGGAGCCCGAAGAGGACGATGACGACTAGCCCAGGGCGTCCGCTTTGGGCCGAGATCGACCTCGACGCCATCGCTCATAACGTCCGCCTCATTGTGGAGCGCATGGCGCCTGCAACCGTGATGGCCGTGGTGAAGGCCAACGGCTACGGGCACGGCGCGGTGCCGGTGGCCCGAGCGGCGCTGGAGGCGGGGGCCAGCCAGCTGGCGGTTGCGTGCGTGGACGAAGGCGTGCAACTGCGGCGGGCGGGCATCACGGCGCCGATCGCGGTGGTGGCCTACGCGGCGCCGGGCGAGGCCGAAGCGATTGTGGCCAACGGGCTGACGCCTGCGGTGATTGATGAAGCCACGGCACGGGCGTTCGCGGCAGCGGCCCTGCGGGCCGGGGTGCGGTTGCCGGTGCACCTGGAGATCGACACCGGGATGGCCCGGTTTGGGGTCAGGCCCGAGGAGGTGCTCGGCGTGGTGGCGTTGATCCGCAGCCTGCCGGAGCTTGAGCTGGTGGGGATGTACACCCACTACGCGACGGCCGACACCGCCGACAAGACCTTCACCCGGCATCAGTATGAGACCTTTGTGAACGCGGCCGCCGGCGTTGCAGCGCCCGTAGCGCGCCACGTGGCCAACTCGGCGACGGTGCTGGATATGCCCGAGATGACGCTGGAGATGGCGCGGCCCGGGATGGCGATCTATGGCTACCAACCCTCGGACGAGGTGACCCGCAGCCTCGACCTGCACCCCTCGATGCAACTGAAGGCAACCGTGGGGCGCGTGCACACGCTGCCTGCCGGCGAGACGGTGAGTTATGGCCGCACCTGGACCGCGCCACGCGACAGCCGCATCGCCCTGATCCCCTGCGGGTACGCCGACGGTATTCCGCGGTTGGCCTCGAATCGGGGTGCGGTGTTGGTGCGGGGCCAGCGCGCGCCAATTCGCGGCCGGGTGTGTATGGACCAGTTTATGGTGGACGTGACCGAAATCCCCGGCGCTACGGCCGGGGATGAAGCGGTGATTGTGGGGACGCAGGGGGCCGAGGCCATCACCTGGGAAGAGGTTGCGGCGCAGGCGAGCACGATCAACTACGAGATTGTGTGTGCGTTGGCGGCCCGCGTGCCGCGGGTGTACCTACGAGAAGGCCAGGTGGTGGAGACGACGACGCTGCTGGGGTAGTCCGGAAGCGCTTGGGGTGGCCTGCTTGGGGGGTTGGCGTTCAGGTGATGTGAGGAGGCCGGTGTGGGTCTCCCAGGACGAGGCCGGGTGGCGCGAGGCCACCCCTACGGGCGGGCGGCCGTGGAGTTGCCCCTAGGGTCGTGTTTGGGTAGGGCTGGGTCCGTTCGCGGTCCCTGGATCGCGCTGCTTGGCCCCGTTGTCGACTTTGAGCGTGTACTGGCCCCCGCCCTGCCAGATGCCTCGCTGGCTCGGCATGACAGGCGGGGGTTGATGTCATGCCGACGTAAGGAGGCATCTGGGGTAGGGCGGTCCGCTCCGCCTCCACCCAGGCGCGCGACTTATGGCCCGAAGGTGTGCCGCGCCCGCGCAGTGTGCCCCGCCCCACCAGATGCCTCGCGGGCTCGGCATGACAGGTCCGGCCCGCCTCCACCCAGGCGCGCGACTTATGGCCCGAAGGGTGTGCCGCGCCCGCGCAGTGTGCCCCGCCCCACCAGATGCCTCGCGGGCTCGGCATGACAGGTTG
>CAXNDA010000078.1:0-7847 GCA_964200875.1 Chloroflexota bacterium
CTCGCGCCGCCCAACCTTGCGGGAATGACGCCAAGTGTTGGCTAATCGCCGGAACTGCAAGACCGGCGCGAGGCCGCCCCTACCAGGCATCACCTGGTCACGGCCAATGAGACCGGTGTCCCTGCCCACCGCCAGATAACCGGCGCTGCTCAGCGGGGCATGCGGTCCATGGCGAGCGCGGCTGCGCCCAGGGCGCCCATATCCTCGCCCAACTCGGCGTAGCCAAAGCGCAGCCCCTGGGCATGCAGCGGGAACACCGAACGGACCGCGAGCTCGGCCGCCGGGTCGATGAAGCGGCTGCGCAAGGCGACCAAGCCGCCGCCGAACAGCACGAGCTGTGGGTTGAACAGATGCACCACGCTCACAATCCCGGCCGCGAGGTGCGTGGTGGCCTGCTGGAAGATATCGAGCGCAAACGGGTCGCCTTGGTCAGCGGCCTCGGCCAGCACTCGCGGGCTGGGTTCGCCGCCGGCCGCCGCGGTCAGTCGCGCCAGGGCGCTGCCGGCCAGCGCCGGCTCGGTCAGCGCCGCCGCGGCCGTACGTTGCATGCTGGCGCCGCCCGCATAGGCCTCCAGGCAGCCGCGGCGGCCGCACATGCACGGGGCGCCGCCTACCGACACCACCATATGGCCAATCTCGCCGCCCGCCCCCACAGCGCCCTCCAACAGGCGTCCGTCGATAATGACCCCGCCGCCGACCCCGGTGCCGAGGGTGATCATCACCATATGATCCACGCCGCGGCCCGCGCCGTAGCGCTGCTCACCCAGGGCTGCCACGTTGGCGTCGTTGCCCAACACCACCGGCACGCCCACTGCCGCCTCCAGCCGCTGCCGCACGGGCACGCCGTCCCAGCCCGGCAGGTTCGGCAACGTGGACGCGACGCCGGTAAGCGTGTTCAACGGCCCCGCAACGCCTGCACCCACCACCCGTAGGTCGCCCGGCCCAAGCCCCGCTTCGCGCACCAACGCCTGGACGCCGGAGGCCATGGCCGCAATCACCGCGTCGGGCCCCCGTTCGGCGTCGGTGTCCCAGGTGCGCGCGGCCACCCGCTCGCCATCGCCCCGCACCAACGCCACGCGAATCTTGGTGCCGCCGACGTCGATGCCGGCCACGTAGCCGCCGCGGTCTGCCATCAGCGCTTCTCGTCCAACACACGCTGGTACATCGCCACATACTCCTGCGCCGAGCGGTTCCACGAGTGGTCGACCTGCATGATGCGACGGCGCAGCGCATCCCACGCCGGTGCATCCTCGAACGCCGCCGTGGCGCGGGTGAGGGCGCCGAAGCAGGCGTCAACGTCGTACTCGTCAAACACGAAGCCGGTACCTGCCACCGGATCGGCGGCAACGTCGGTTACGGTGTCGGCCAAGCCACCGGTACGGCGCACCACCGGTACCGAGCCGTAGCGCATGGCGATGAGCTGACCCAGGCCACAGGGCTCGGACCGCGATGGCATCAGGAACAGGTCGGACCCACCGTACACCAGCGACGCGGCATCGGGGTGGTAACCCTTGAGCAGGCCGACCGACCGTTTGAACGGCGCGGCGGCCGTCTTCAACTGTTGCTCAAGATCGCCGTCTCCCGACCCAATGACCGCAAACTGCAGGTTCAGTTCGGTGACGCCCCGCTCGAGCACCTCGGCCAGCAGGTCGGTGCCCTTCTGGTAGTCGATGCGCGACACCACGCCGACCACCGGCCGCCCGGCGTCAGTCGACAGACCGAACTTGCGTTGCAGCGCTGCCTTGTTTTGCGCCTTCCGCCGCACATTGGCGGGGCCGAAGGTGGCGGCAAGCGCTTGGTCATGCCCAGGATCGAACACATCCAGGTCCAGGCCGTTGAGGATGCCGTACAGGTGGTCGGCCCGCAGCCGCAGCAGGGGGTCCAGGCCGTGGCCATGCTCCCAGGTGGCGATCTCGCGGGCATAGGTGGGACTGACGGTGCTCACAGCATCGGCGTAGTAGATAGCCTGAGTCATGATGTCGGTCAGGTCGTCGGGGCCGCGATAGGCCAGGTTGTGGATGGTGAACACCGACGCGGTCCGGCCAAAAGCGGGGTTGCTCCACGCCAGATTGCGCAGGCCGAAGGGCAATAGGCCGGTGTGCCAGTCGTTGCAGTGCACAATGTCGGGCACCCAGTCCCACTGTTGCAGCAGGGTCTGCACCGCCAGGCAGAAGAAGTGGTAGCGGTAAAGGTCGTCGGGCTGGCCGTACACCGCGTCGCGCCCGAAGAAGTGCACGTTGGCCAGCAGGTAGACCGGCGCCGGGCCGCTGCGCTGGATCACCGTCAGCGGTTCGTTCCGCCCGAAAGCCGGCACCGTCAGCGCGACGCGTTTGCCGCGGCGTTCGCGCTTCTGACGGCCACCGTGATCCGGCGTGATCACCCGCACCTCGTGGCCCATCGCAGCAAGCGCCTTCGGCAGCGAGGCGGCGACGTCGCCTAAGCCGCCAACTTTGGCGTAGGGCGCCACCTCGGCTGAGACGAAGAGTATGTTCATAGGTCGATTAGAACGGGGGCCGGCCGGTGCGCGGAGCGTCCATAGTCTCGCCGCTGGGCACATAGGTAGACGCGAAGTCGCCGGGCCGCACGTTGGGACCGATCTTGCAGTTGCGGCCGACACGCAAGCCATCGGGCAGCGAAGCTCGCTTGCCGACAAGCGTCAGGCCACTGTAGAGCACGTCGGGGTCTTGGCGATTGGGCGAAAAGTCATCGCCCCAACCGAGCTGCGAGCCCGACCCCACGATGACCTCTTTGTCGAGGACGCAGCGTTCGACCATAGCGCCACGCTTGATGTGCGTGTTGTTGAAGATAATCGAGTCTTTGACCACCGCGCCCTCTTCAATGTGCACGCCCGGCGATAGCACCGAGTGCTCCACGTAGCCGGACACGATGCAGCCCTCGGAGAGCAGGCTGCGGCTGACGTGCGCCCGCGGCCCAATCTTGGCCGGGGGATAGTTGTAGAAGCGGGTCAGCACCGGGTAGTCCATGTCGTACAAGTTGATGTCCGGCAGGTCGATCAGCAGGTCCATGTTCGCCTGCCAGTAGGCCTCCAGCGTACCGACGTCACGCCAGTAGTCCTCGAAGGTGAACCCGTACACCTTGTCCTTCTGCACCATGATCGGCATGATGTCGCGGCCGAAGTCGTGCTGGCTCTTGCGGAGCGCATCCTCCAGCAGGCGCTCTTGCAGCACCTCGCGGTTGAACACATAGATGCCCATGGAACCGGTGAGGCTCTGAGGGTTGGCCACCTTCTCCTCGAACCCGGTGACGCGGCCATCGGGCTCCATTACCACGGTGCCGAAGCGAGGGGCGTCTTCGAGAGCGATGGGCACCGTCCCGATCGTGGCGTCGGCGCCGCGTTCCTTGTGGAAGGCGATCATCGCGTCGTAGTGCATGCGGTAGATGTGGTCGCCGGCTAAGACCACCACGATGTCAGCCTTGGTCTCGTCGAGAAACGCGAGATTCTGGTAGATCGCGTCGGCGGTGCCGCGGTACCAGTCCGACTCGCCGCGCCCGGTATAGGGCTGCAGCAGAAACACGCCGCCACCGGTCGAGCGGTCGAGGTCCCAGGGCCGGCCAATGCCGATGTGCTCGTTAAGTGAACGCGGGCGGTACTGGGTGAGCACGCCGACGGTATAGATGCCGGAGTTGACGCAGTTGCTGAGCGTGAAATCGATGATGCGGTACCGGCCGCCGAATACCACAGCTGGCTTGGCCCGCTCGTGCGAGAGCGTGCTCAGCCGCTCACCCTGACCGCCGGCCAGGATCATGGCCACTACCTTTTCCATCGGGCTTTTCTCCTTGGCGCTTGCGGAGGATTACGCTCAGCTTCAGCCTACAGCGTGCACGCGCGGGCGTAAACCCCAGCGATCGTCGTGGGTGCAACACGTTTCTGTAAACGCGCCGCCTTGGGGAGCGATGGGATGGTGCAGGAAGGGCAGACCCTTCCTGCCGGGGGTGCGGGGGTGTCCCCCGTTCCTAAAAAGTGAACGCGGGTGGGTGGGCGGGAAAGACGCGCTTCCCCGAAGGCGAACCAGCGAAGAACGTACCGGTGAGGCGGACTGCTGCGTGATCAACAACAATGTGGTGCACCCGATCGCGGTCTTGACCGCATTCGCGACGACACCGCCGAGAATCCGGAGCGCTGGCTGGATGACCCGGAGAACCCGGTGGTCTCCCAGACGTCAAAGGCGGCGCGAGGCCGCCCCTATGGGTCCGTGGGAGCGTGTTGGGCCGTGAACGCGGTCTGCCGGGAGACGGGTAGCGGAGGCTATTGCCAAGTGGCGCCTGGTAGGGGCGGCCTCGCGCCGCCCGTGCGTCCTGCCCGAGAACACCGTCGGCCCTTCAAGGATCAAGCGGCGGACAGTTTTCAACGCTCTCCAGGCCGCCAGCTGGACAGGCGCCGCACAGGGGCCATGACGAGCACGTGATGCGCGCTGATCGCTATGGCGAGCGCACGATGCGCAGCACGTACACCCCGCTGAACTGGCGCTCGCCGGCAACACGAAGACCACTGGACGCCAGATGCCCACGAGCCTCGGCGAGCTGGGCTTCGGCATCGCCCGTCCTGTTGTGGTTATAGAGCACCACCAGCCAGCCTTGCCGGATGTCTCGAGCGCCTTCAGCAAACGTGGTGAGCGCAGGGTTGACGTAGGCTTCGCGATACGGCGAACCCTGGCACCACGCGGGCGGCAGCGATGCCCAGACGCAGGGCGCCGGGTGCGGCCCGTCTCCCGGCGAGCCAGCCACATGGTCATACCATAGGGCGGGCAAATAGCTTTGGTAATTCGTGTGGAGAATCGCATCGCCCGGCTGATACCCGCGGTGTACATGGGTCATGGCGCCGCGCAGATCGGCAGCCCGATACGCCGCATCGCCATAGAGCGACGTCAACGGCGGGATCGCCATGATCGCCAGCAGCCCCGCAGCCGCCAACGGAGCGCCGTTCACCACGCGGGATGGCAGCGGCAGCCGTGCGATGAGATGCGGCAACGAGGTCACGGCCCCGCCCAGCCAGAGTGCGAAGAATGGCGACACCGAAACCAGATACCGGGCGTCCCACAGACTGACCACGGCCACCGAAAACGCGAACGCTACCACCACCGGCCCGGCCACCAGCGCCAGCGTGAACCACAGACCGAACTGGAACCGCAATGGCCAGAGCGCGGCGGCCATGACCGCAGTCATCAGGTAGCGCCCAGCTCGAAGGGCGACATCGACCAGCGGGTGGTACTCGGCGCGCGTCTTGAACCACAGCCAGTCCCACAGCGTCTTCAGCGAGTCACGGGATACCGGCTCGATCCAGGCGTCGGCGCCGGCCTTCACGCCGGTTATCTGGCTCCACGTGCTTCCCAACCACGGAAGGTACGCGAGGCCCGCTGCGATGCCAACACCAACCAGTGCCGGCAGCGAGCGGGGGGTGCGCACCAGCGCATACAGCCCCGCACATCCCCACATCGCGGCCATGATGAAAAAGGCGTAGGGCTGGGTGTAGATGGCGGCAATCGCCGCGCCCAGGTGCGCCAGCCACGGCGTCCAGCGTGATGTGGTCGATCGGGCGGGGATGAGCGCTCGGTGGAGCCAGTACGCCGCCAGCAGCGCCAGAAAGGCCAGCAGAATGTAGCCGCGCGGGTAGCGGGAATAGTAGACCTGGTAGGTGGTGATTGCGCAGAACCCCGCGGCGATGAGCCCAGCGTTGGCAGTAAACAGCCGCCGCCCGGTCACAAACGCCAGCGGCACAATCAGCGTGCCCGCAGCGGCGGAGGGAAACGCCAGCCAGAAGTCGCCCTGCGCCACGGCCAGCCATAGGTGCACCAGCACGAAGTACAACGGCGATTGGAAGTCGGCGGCCGCGCCCCGCAACACCGCATCAAGCGATGGGTTGAGCGCCAGCGCGCCGCTGTGGGAGGTGTCGAACCACAGGCTTTCCAGGTCGAGCGCGACCACCCGCAGGCCGAACGCCAGCAGGGTGACCGCGACCGCGATGTGGCGGACGGTCAACGCAAGGCTCCCGGATTGGCCAACGCCATCCGGCGGCTGCGGCAAACAATCAGTCTCATAGCCCGCCACCAGCCAACGCCTGGTAGCGGCGGCCTCGCGCCGCCCTCAACCTACGACACACCACCAGCTCCTCGGGCACACCCCCCCACCGCGCGGGGGTCTCGCCCACGTCGCGAATGCGGTCAACGGCGGTTGGGCGGCGCGAGGCCGCCCCTACAAATCCGTGGGTCGCGTACTCGCCCGCGAACAAAGCCCCGTCCGAAACCGGTCTCATAGCCCGCCACCACCCAACGCCTGGTAAGGGCGGCCTCGCGCCGCCCTCGACGCACCGGGCACCACCGGGTTCTCGGGGTCATCCCCCCAACGCGCGGGGTTCTCGGCTATGTAGTCGCGAATGCGTTCCAACCCGCGCTCATCGCGAATCACGTGCTCGTAATACCCCCGCTGCCATACCTGCCCCACCGTCCCTCGCAGGGCGTTGATATTGCGCGCCGCCTGATGCTTGAAGAACCCCACAATGCTCCCGAGCGTGACGCCAACGCGGCCCGAGGCCGTCCCCACCAACGGAACATCCTCTGGGGTCAACACGACGATTCCGTGCACGTGGTTAGGCATAACGACGCACGCGTCCAGTTCTACACCAGGGAGATGTGGAGCGATCGCCTGCCAGGCGCTCAGCACCGCTTCTTGGGCAGCTGGCGACTCGAACAGCAGTTCACGGTCGCGAGTAACCGCGGTGACAAAGTACGCTCCGGCTTGACTGTAGTCGTACTGCGGCAGCCGTAGCGGTTTGCGCCGGTGAAGTGCACCAAGGCTCTCTGGGCGATTCATTCAAGCGGCCTGCCTGGCGCCGGCTACCCGACCAGGGTGTCCAGAATGTCCTTCAGCTCGGTGTTCACGCAGGTGAAGATCGGCGTGTCTCGCAGGGTGTACGGCCGCCCCTGCGAGCTGCGGAGCGCCTGGATCAGGTCGACAAACTCCTCCGGCTTCTCGGTCTCGAAACCCAGCATGAACTCCTGGTCGTCGAGGCCGAACGAGTAGCTGGTGGTGATCTTCACGCCGGGGTACTTATGGCCGATCTCGAAGTGTTCGTTCATCATGCGCTGGCGGTCCGCCATGGGCAGCTGATACCACTCGTTGGTCTTCACAAAGGGATACACGAAGAAGTAGGTGGCATCCTTCGGGCGTACCGTCAGGCCCGTGCCCTCCTGCCCGGCATGGGTGTGCCCCGACACGTACGGCGAGTGTTTGGTCATGGCAAGATAGCTGTAGGCCACGTTGAGGTACTGCCCAAGGCCGGTGTTCGCCAGGTCAGAGAACGACTGCTGAATCGACGAGAGTTCGGGGGCCACCTGCCACAGCAGGAAGTCGGCGTCGCCACGGGTGCCCTGCAGGTTATAGGTTCGCACCAACATGCTGTCTCGCCATGCGTCCACGCTGGAGAGGAACTCGCCAGCGCCCGCCGCCTTTTGGTCCTTGGGCAAGCGGCGCCACAGAGGGTCGGCCTTGTAGAAGGTGTACTTCACAAAATGCGGCTGTTCAGCCATCCTGTCCTCCTGCGGGTCCGCCATGCCGGCGGCTACTCCCAACGATTGTAGCGCAGCACCACCCCCACGGGCTCGCTGGCGTGCACCGCCTCGTGCCAGATCACCCACGAGTGGCGGAACGATCCCCTTCTCCTCCCTTGGAGGGAGGAGTTAGAGGAGGGTAGAAGCCCTGCAAGTCGCCACGCACACATTGCGATGTGCTCCCTCTCCGAGGCATCCCGCTTCGTCGAAGCTCCGCCTGGCAGATCACTCGCAGCGGTGGAGGCTCCCCCCATTCTCCTCCCTTGGAGGGAGGAGTTAGAG
>CAXNDA010000079.1:0-7766 GCA_964200875.1 Chloroflexota bacterium
TACGCTGCTACCGCCGTTCGAGGGCTTCACGAAGCACGGAAACCCGAGTTCGGCGGCGATGCGGCTTGTCCACCGGCTCCGACTGTCCGCCCAATCGGAGCGACGCAACACCAGGAACGGCCCGACCGGCAGGCCGTAGTCGCGGAACACCCGCTTCATCATGTCCTTGTCCATGCCCACCGCGCTGCCCAGCACACCGGCCCCCACATACGGCAGGCCGGCCAGCTCCAGCAGGCCCTGCAGCGTCCCGTCCTCGCCCATGGTGCCGTGCACCAGCGGAAACACCACATCCAGTCCGGTCAGCGGTGTAAGGCCGCGGTTTTCCACAGTGACCAGCGTGCTTGCCTGGTCGCCCTCTCCGCCGCCGGTGCTGCCTGCCACCAGCATGTGCTGCGACCGTTCGGGGGCGAGCCAGCCGC
Source organism: Chloroflexota bacterium (assembly GCA_964200875.1). GTDB lineage: Bacteria > Chloroflexota > Dehalococcoidia > SHYD01 > SHYD01 > SHYE01. The sequence continues at coordinate 420 of CAXNDA010000079.1, forward strand.
CGTCGCGCGTGATCCCCAGGGGTACCACTTCGTACTTGGCGAGGTCGAGCGCCGCGATGACCGCGCGAGCGGTGACGACCGACACCTCGTGCTCGACCGACTTGCCGCCGAAGAGGACGCCGACCCGGAGCTTACCCATGGTGCACCCCAACGCGCTGTATCTCCAGCTCGAGTTCGGTGCCGAACGCGTCGCGTACGCGGGATTGCACCAGGGCTACCAGCGCATTCACATCGGCCGCCGTCGCATTGCCGCGATTCACGATGAAGTTGGCGTGCACCGGCGAGATCTCCGCGTCGCCGGAACGCGTGCCCTTGAGGCCGGCCTGCTCGATGAGGCGCCCGGCGGCGTCCCCCGGCGGATTCTTGAAGATGGAACCGACGCTCCGCTGTGACGGCTGGGTGTTCCTCCGGTAGTTCAGGCACTCCTGCACTCGCCGTTCAGCGTCGGCCGGTGCTGCGGCCCGCAGCCCAAGCGTTGCGGCCAGCACCACCACCGGGGGGCGACGCTCGGACCAACTGCCGCGCAGGTGGCTGTGCCGGTAGCTGAAGCCGAGATCAGCGCCCGTGATCACGCGCTCTTCGCCGTCCATGAAGACCAAGGCGTCGATCACACAGTCCGCCATGCAGCCGCCGTGCGCGCCGGCGTTATTCACCAACCCACCGCCCACGGTGCCGGGGATGCCTGCTGCCCACTCCATGCCCGTGAACCCCGCCTTGGCGGTTTGGTGTGCAAGCCGGGGTAACGGCACCCCACAGAAGCTGTGCAGGCGGAACCTGCCCGGCACGTCGGGGTCGGGTGCTGGCGGATGAAGGGCGAGCGCGTCCAGGTTGCTCCAGGTTTCCACCACCAAGCCGGGCAGTCCGGCGTCGGACACCAGCAGATTGCTGCCACCGCCCATGATGAACGGGGTCACTTCAGCACGCGCGGCCAGCCGCAGTACGGCGGTGAGGCGGGTGCAATCGTGCACGGCGACGTATGCCTCGGCAGGCCCGCCGAGGTGCATGGTGGTGTGGCGTGCCATCGGCTCGTCGCGCAGCAGGGGACCGAGACGTTCCAAGTCCTGCATGAAGGCTGAACTAAGCGCCATGCCGCTGCCGGAGCGCCGCCAGAATGCTCTGGCTCGCCGTGTAGATATCGCCCGCTCCCATGGCAATCACCACGTCGCCCGGCCGCACGCCCTCAATCACGAGCACCGCAGCCTCGGCCACCGATGCCGAGAAGGCCACGTCTTTGTGGTTCAGCGTAGCCACCAGGTCGCTGCCGGTGATGCCCCACACCGGATCCTCACGCGCTGCGTAGATCTCAGTGACGGTCAGCTTGTCGGCGTCGGCGAAGGCGTCGCGGAACTCCGGCAGCAGCAGCTTGGTGCGGCTGTAGGTGTGGGGCTGGAACACGCACCAGATACGCCGGTTGCCATAGCGCGCCCGCGCCGCTGCCAGCGTTGCCCGTGCCTCGGTCGGGTGATGCCCGTAGTCGTCGATGACCGTCACGCCCCCGACGTCATCAAGCACTTGGAAGCGCCGGTTCACGCCCTGGAAGGCGTTGAGCACTGGCGCGAGCGACGCGACGTCCACGCCAAGGGTGCCCGCAACGGCGATAGCCGCCAGGGTGTTGCTCACGTTATGCCGTCCGGGAACCGCCAGCGCGAAGGCCCCTGTGGGCTGGCCCCGATGCTGCACGGTGAAGTCGAACCCGCCCGACTGGTTTGGGCTCAGATTGACCGCCCGCCAGTCGGCGCCTTCGGCGAAGCCGTAGCTGATGATAGAGCGTGTGCGGAGACTGGGGCGTGGCATCGGCGCTCCGTCTGGCAGCGTTGCCCAGCCGGCACCCACCAGCCCCGCCAGCACCGGATCGTCGGCGCAGGCGATGATGTGGCCGTCTTCCGGCACCGAAGCCAGGAACTGCCAGAAGGTCTCGATCACTTTGGCGAAGCTGCCGTAGAAGTCCAGGTGTTCGGCTTCGAGATTGGTCACCACGGCGATCGCGGGGTTGAACCGCAGAAAGCTGGCATCGAACTCATCGGCCTCCACCACCAGCAGGTCGCTCTTCCCCAACCGCAGCGTACTGCCGAACTCCGGTACCTCGCCGCCCACCATCACCGTCGGGTCGAGCCCGGCGTGCGCCAACGCGATACCGGTCATTGCCGACGTCGTAGTCTTGCCGTGGGTGCCTGCGATGGCCACGCTGCGCCGGGACTGCATGATCTCGCCGAGGTACTCGGCGCGCTTGATCGTGCGAATGCCCAAACGGCGCGCCTCGACCAACTCGGGGTTGGTGTCGCGTGCCGCCGCTGTGTACACCACCAAGTCGGCGGTCGGCGGCACGTTGGCCGCGTCATGGCCAATGTGGATTGTCGCGCCCTCGGCCTGCAGCTTCTGCACCAGAGGGCTTTGGCTGGCATCGCTGCCCGTCACGCGCCAACCCTCGGCCAGCAGGAGCCGGGCCAGCCAGCTCATGCCGACACCACCGATGCCGACGAAGTGAACGGTTCGCATCTCCATCAAGCCACCCCGTCTGCCACGGGCTTGGGTGGATCGGCCGCCGCGAGACGGACCAGCAGCGCTGCGATGGCCGCGGCCGCCTGTGGTTGGGCCATCCCGAGGGCGTTTTGCCGCATGGCGGTGAGCCGGTCTTGATCCGCCATCAGTTCCCGCAGCAGCGCCGGTAGCCGGGTGATGTCGCGCTCCTCAAGCTGGATGGCGGCGCCGCGGTCCGCCAGAATCCGGGCGTTGACCCGCTGATGCGCGCCGGCCAGCGGGTAGGGGATGAGTACGGACGGCAGACCAGCAGATGGGAGTTCCCCCAGCACTGAAGCACCGGCCCGGCACACCGCAAGGTCTGCCGCCGCCATGGTCTCGGCGACGCCTTCGTGAAGATAGGCATGCACCGAATAACGTACCTGCAACTCCGCGGGCAGCCCGGCCCGAACCTCACCGAGCCATCCGGCGTCATCCTCTCCAGAAACGTGTATAACTCGACATAACGATAACAGCTCGCCGAGGCTGTTGGCTACCGCCCGATTGATGCTGCGTGCTCCCAGGCTTCCGCCCATCACCAGCAGCAGGCGGTCGTCAGCGCTCAGTCCCAGGCGCTCCCTGGCAGCGTCACGATCGATGCTCTGGAACTCCTTGCGGACGGGATAGCCGGTGACCACGACCCGCGCCGCGGGGAGCATGCTGGTGGCGGAGGCGTCGGAGACCGTGACGTGGGTGGCGAACCGGGCCAAAAAGCGCACCGCCAATCCCGGCGCAGCATCCGGCAGACAAAGCACCACTGGGATATGCCGCAGCCGGGCAGCCAGCACCACCGGCACGCTCACGTAGCCCCCGGTCACGAAAACCACATCCGGCTGGAACCCTCGCAGGGTTGCCAGGCTCTGCATCAGGCCCTTCACGTTGCGTACCAAGCTACCGGCCAGCGCAAGCGGTCCCCGGCCGAGTACCGCGCCGGTGGCGATGCCGCGGAAGGGGATGCCGGCCCGCGCCGCCAGGGCCGCTTCGGCCCGCTCGGCGTCGCCCACATACAGCACATCGCTATCGCCGGTGACATAGCGGGCCAGCCGCAGCGCCTCGAGCACCGCGAGGGCCGGATAGACGTGGCCGCCGGTACCGCCACCGCCGAGCAGAATGCGCAAGACTATCCCTCCCCTGACGGGGCCTTGGTTGGAGGCACCCCCGCCCGGGAAACGTTCAGCAGGATGCCGACAGCGGCTAACGTCGCTGCCAGCGATGACCCGCCGTAACTGAGGAAGGGGATGGGGATGCCCGTCAGGGGCAACGTGCGGGTGACGCCGGCCACGTTGATGAGCGTCTGGTAGGCGATCCAGCAGACGATGCCCATGGCCAGCAGGGCGCCGAACCGGTCGGGCGCCCGTTGCGCGATGCGGGTGCCCCGGTAGACGACGGCTACAAACAGCAGCAGCACCGCCACGCTACCAACAAACCCGACCTCCTCCCCAAGAATGGCGAAGATGCCGTCGGCCTGCGCCGATGGCACGTAGAAGAACTTCTGACGGCTGGCGCCCGGGCCCAAGCCGAATAATCCGCCGCTGCCCATGGCGATGAGCAGTTGGATGATGTGAAACCCCAGGCCGCTCGGATCGCTCCACGGGTCGAGAAACGACTGCAGCCGATCCGACCGATACCCGCCGCCGGTAATCAGCACCATGCCGAGGGCAAGGCCGCCACCGGCGATTGCCGCGATGTAGTGCAGCCCGACACCCGATAAGAACATCATGGTGGTGGCCGTCAACATAACCACCAGTGTGGTGCCCATGTCGGGCTCTTTCATGATCAGGAAGGCGACCACGCCGAGGAACACCATCAACGGCAGAATACCCTTGAGCAGTGAGGTCCGGCGTTCACGAGGCCCGGAAAGCCAGGTGGCAACTCCCACAATCACCGCCAGCTTGACGAACTCACTCGGCTGAATGGCCGGCAGCGGGCCGAGTTTCAGCCAGCGCGCCGCACCATAGCTCGAAACCCCCAGTCCTGGAATCAGCACCAGCAGCAGAATAACGACGGCGCCCACCACCATCAGCGGACTCAGGAAACGCCAGAAGCGGTACGGTATCCGGGCGGTGATGTACATCAGGCCGAACCCCAACAGCGCCCACTGTCCTTGCAGGATGAGGTAGTGGGCTGCGTGATCCCCCTCGGTAATGGAAAGGGCGAAAGTTGCACTGAAGACGACCTCTAGGCCAACCATGACCAAGACGGCGACGAAGCCCAGCAGCACCCAGTCATAGTGTCCCGTGGCCGCTGCTGGGTCGGGGGCAGCGCCGCGGCGGGCGCCGGCTGATGTGTTGCGTGCTGTCGCTGTCGCCATGGTGAGCTAACTCCCTGCCGTTACGGGAGGGCTGAGTCTGCCCACCGATTCCTTGAAATCGCGCCCGCGCGCCTCGAAGTTCGGATAGGCGTCGAAGCTGGTGCAGGCGGGTGAAAGCAGCACCACATCGTTGGCGCGGGCCAGGCCCGCTGCTGCCGACACCGCCTCCGACACCGAGGACACGCAGGCCACCGCAGGCGCCTTGCCCCAGGTGGACGTCACGGCATCCCGCAGATAGGGGCCGGCCTCGCCAAAACAGACCACAGCGCTGCAACGTTGCCGGACCGACGCAACCCAAGCGTCCAGCGGCAAATGCTTGTGACGTCCACCCGCCAGCAGCACCACCGGACGATCGAAGCAGCGCAGGCCCGCCATCACCCGCTCGGGCGTGGTGGCAATGCTGTCGTTGTAATAATCAACGCCACCAAGCGTACGTACCCATTCGAGGCGGTGCTCAACGCCGGGGAATCCATCGACGGCTGCCGCCATTGCCGCAATCGGAACCCCGGCGGCCGCAGTGGCAGCGCAGGCGGCCAACACGTTCGCCACGTTGTGGTCGCCCATCAGCTTGATGCTTGAGCGCTGCATGATGGTTTGCGTCGTCCCCGCGCTCTTCAGCATGAGCGCGCCGCCCTTCAGGTACGCGCCGTCGCCGGGCGGCTCCTCGAGCAGGCTGAACCAGGCAACCTTGCCGTCCGCCTTCGCCGCCATGCCCCGCGTCACGGGGTCATCCCAGTTCAGCACCACGGTGTCGCCGGGGGTTTGATAGACGAAGATATGCTCTTTCAGCGCGATGTACTCGTTCATGTCGGGATAGCGGTCGGCGTGGCTTGGGGAGATGTTGGTGACCACTGCCACGTGCGGGCTGCGGTCGGTCAGCTCAAGCTGGGTGTGGCTCATCTCAAGGGCCACCCAGTGCTGCGGCGTCAGCGCGGCCAGCCGATCGAGCAGCACCCTGCCGTTGTTGCCGCCCACCTCGGTGGGGAGCCTCGCCGCCTGCAACACGCGGCCAACCAATGCGGTGGTGGTGGTCTTCCCGGCACTCCCCGTCACGCCGATGATTGGGGCCGGACAGCGTTCCATGAACAGTTGCGTCGCCGAACTAAAAGGAACCCCGGCCGCCAGAGCTGCTACCAGGGCTGGAATATCCAGCGGGACGCCCTGACTCACGAATAGCACATCGGCGGTCAGGCAGTCCTCGGCGCGATTGCCGCCCAGGCGATAGGTCACCGGCAGTCCGGCGAGCTTGGCCATGGGTTCCGCCAACTGTTGTTCGGTGCGCTGATCGCTCACCGTCACCTGAGCGCCCTGTCCGCACAAGTAAGCGGCCAAGGCTTGGCCTTCGATGCCAAAGCCCACCACGGTCACGCGCTTGCCTTGCAGGTCCATGGTTATGCCAGTGCCAGCGCAACGCCCAGCATTGCCGCCACCATACCAACCAGCCAGAACCGCATCGTTACCTGGGGCTCGCTCCACCCCTTTAACTCGAAGTGGTGGTGCAGCGGCGTCATGAGGAACACCCGCTTGCCTTTGGTGAGCTTGAAGTAAGAGACCTGGATAATGACTGACAACGTCTCGGCCACGAACACGATGCCGATCAGCGGCAGCAACAGCCAGTGCCCGGTCATCATGGCCGTGACCGCCAGGGTTGCCCCCAGCGCCAGCGAGCCCGTGTCGCCCATGAACACCTGAGCTGGATGCGCATTGAACCAGAGAAAGCCGAGCAGCGCGCCGACCAACGTGAAGCTGAACACCGCCAGAAAGCTCTGCTCTTGCAGAAAGGCGATGATGCCATAGGCGGCGAAGGCCAGGGCCGCAGTGCCACCTGCCAGGGTGTCGAGCCCATCGGTTAGATTCACCGCATGAGCAGTGCCGACGATGGTGCCGGCGGCGATGGGTACGTAGAGCGCGCCGATCGGGATCTTGCCGACAAACGGCAGGTAGACACTTTCGAGATCGAGACCATAGTGCAGCGTGAGAGCTATGGCGATGGCCAAGAGCAGTGAGATGCCGAGCTTGAGGCGGGCCGACATGCCGCCGCGACTTCGGCCCACCAGGCTCCGCATGTCGTCAAAGCTCCCCAGAATGCCATGCACTATCAGCGTGATGAGCGGCACAAAGATGGAGCGGCCTTCGTGGTTCGCTATAAGTGTGGCAGCCACCGTGGGGAGAATCACAATGAGCCCTCCCATGGTGGGCGTGCCGCTCTTGATCGCGTGGGATTCTGGCCCATCACTGCGGATGCCCTTGCCAAGGCCCTGCCGGCGCAGCATAGCGATAACCCACGGCCCAAGAACTGCCGCCAGGAAGAACGCGAGCGCTGCCGATATCAGCGGCCATGCCATGCCTAGTCCGCCCGATCACAGAGGCTATCTGCGAGTTCGTCGAGCGCCATGCCGCGTGACCCCTTGAACAGCAGCACCGTGCCCTGATGGTCCTGGGCCCTCAATGCGTCCAGAGCGTCCTCTTTTGATGCAAAGTGTTGCACGTCGGCGAGGCCGGCCTCGAGCGCTGCATCC
>CAXNDA010000080.1:0-7578 GCA_964200875.1 Chloroflexota bacterium
GAGGTTGGCCAACTTGTGGTGAGCTGCGAACATGACCGCCTCCCAGACGGAGCCCTCGTTACACTCCGCATCGCTGAGCAGCACGAAGGAGCGGCGGGAAGACCGCTGCATCCGGGCGGCCAAGGCTGCGCCAGCACCCAAGCTTAGGCCCTGGCCCAGCGAACCGGTGGCGAAGTCGACCCCACGCAGCTCATGCTCCGGATGCACGCCCAGGTACGTGCCGTCGCTGCAGAAGGTGTTCAAGTCGTCGTCGGACAGCCAACCCCTGAGGTTGAGGGCGGCGTAGAGAGCCATGGCCGCGTGCCCCTTGGAGAGCACAAATCGGTCGCGATCGGGATCCTCGGGACTGGTGATTCGGAGCGAGCGTGTGTAGAGCGTAGCGAGAATGTCGGCAACCGATAGTCCGGAGCCGATGTGGCCAACGTTGGCTCGCTTCGCCTGTTGGAGAATCGTACGCCGGATGTCTGTTTGAGCTGATGGCATGCGCACCTCCCCGGCAGCTTCACCCATTGCCTATCTACCCTATCGAGCGACGGTGTTTTGGGCATCCGCCGACGGTACTAACGGCAACCGGTCAAAGGTACCGATTCCGATGGCCGACCCGGCCTTATAGGGTGAACGCGGGGTATCGCTGGTTGTGACATCGGCGCGCCGTGAAGGGTATAAAAACGGCTGGACCGCAGTAGTGCAGCCCAGCCGTTTTTGACGTCCGTCGTCAGCCCTACCGGCCGTCGATCCAGACGTCGGTTAGCGGCCAGCCGGTGCCGCCGAAGTTCGGGCCGTAGTTCTTCACGTACGGGTGCCAGTGCTGGTACTGCACGCCTGCGTACAGCGCCAACGCGTGCGCCTGATCGTAGATGCGCTTGCCGGCCTGCTTCACGATCTCCATCCGCTTCTTCGGGTCGATCTCGCGCCGCTGGGAGAGCAGCAGCTCCGTCAGCGCCGGGTCGTTGGTGCCGCCGTAGTTGCCCTTGGACGACGGATGGAACACGTTGAACAGGTAGGAGTCGACGTCCGACTCGAGCGACTTCGAGGTATGCGTGAGCGTGTAGTCGCCGGTCTTCTTGGCCTCGGACTCGACGGCCTTCTCCTGGCTCTTCAGCGTCATGTTGATGCCGGCCTTCTTGAGCTGGGCCTGCAGCAACTCCATGGAGGTGATATACGCCTCGCCGTAGGACTTGCCGGGGAAGATGAACTCGAGCTCGAGGCCGTTGGCAAAGCCTGCCTCTGCCAGCAACTTCTTCGACTCGGCAAGGTCGAACTTCTGGATCGCCTTGATCTCATCTTGGGTGAAGGCATCGGGGAACACGCCGGCCATCGCGCGGCGGCCCTTGCCCTGGAACAGCACCTTGATGAACTCGTCGGGGTCGATGGCATAGGCCATCGCGCGGCGCACCCGCACGTCCTCCAACGGCTTCTTGCGAGCGTTGATGTAGAAGTGCATCGGCGCCGGGTCAGAGTACTCGAAGTGGGTGGCGTTCGGCACCGCCTTGATCACATCCTGTGACTGCTGCAGGCCGAGCCGGCCGCTGCCGCCGAGGATGTCGAGCTGCTTGGTGCGGAAGGCCGCCGAGGCTGTGGAGTCATCGGGGATGACCAGCCAGCGGATTTCGTCGAGGTAGGGCTTACCGGGCTCGAAATAGGTGGGGTTCTTCTTCAGGATCCACTTGGAACCCTTTTGCGAGTTGGCCTCATCGAGCTGGAACGGGCCGCTGCCGGCGTTCATGTTCTTCAGATGGCCGTCTTTGTCGTAGATCTCCCGCGGCACCACCGGGTTGAAGTCCGAGGCCGCGTAGTTCAGGAACGGGGCGTAGGGCTCCTCGAAACGGACCACAACGGTGTTCGCGTTGGGGGCTTCAACGCTCTGGACGCCGTCGAACATCCACGCGAACTGGGCCGTGGGCAGCTTCTTGTCCTTGAACTCCCCGGTGCGCGACCAGTACTCGTAGCTCCACTTGACGTCGGTGGCGGTCAGGGCGCGGCCGTTCACCGGCGCCTTGTCGGCGAACGTTACGCCCGGGCGCAGGTTGAAGGTGAAGGTCTTGCCGTCGGGGCTTACCGTCCACTTGTCCGCCAACTCAGGCTCAAGAATCAACTCGTCGTACTTCACCGTGGGGCCCGACTTGAAGCCAAGCAGGCTGCTATAGATGAACGCCTGGCCGTCGCCATTGGGAATCGACTTGCCGACGTAACTCAGGTCCCAGTCGAATGGGTCGTTAGCGATGCGTACCGTCATCGCGCCGCCGCTCTTCGGCTGGCCGCTGCTGTCGCCAGTTTGCCCGGTGGGGGCGGGGGCCGTTGGTGCAGCGCAAGCTGCAAACAACAACGCCGACGCAGCGCCGGGCAGCATAATAGACCACTTATGCATAGTTCCCTCCTTCTTACTTACTCCCTCGATTTGTGCCCTACCCACAATACGATCGTGGTTTCACCTTGACGGTGACCCCACGCATATACTACGCTGCCACAGGTCTGCAAAGCGTATTGAAACATCATACCGAGGCTGACGCGATAGTCAACCGTAATTTCGGATTAGGAGATGGGCGATGGCTGAACCTGGCAAGTATGCATACGACAGATGGGTCGATTCGCTTGGTGTCCCGGTACATCGGGGCTATTTTGTGGAAGACCTCCGCACGGTGCCCCTGGGCAAGTGGGACGAGCGAGAGGCCGACTCCTGTTTCATCCAGCTGAACGGCGCAGAGGGCATCACCGAGGTGCGGGTCACAGAAATCCCGCCCGGCGGCACGCTGAAGCCGTGGACCCTGGCGATCGACGAGACGATGTACATCGTCAGCGGCCGCGGCATGACCACCGTCCGTCACAGCGAGGGCCCCGGCCGGAGCTTCGAGTGGCAGAAGAACGCGCTGTTCATGATTCCCGGCGGCTACACTGCCGAGCTGAGCAACATGAGCGGCACCGAACCCGCCCGCGTCATGTCCTACAACTACATGCCGTTGGCCATGACGGTGGTGGACAATCCCAAGTACTTCCTCAATAACCCCTTCGCCTACACCCGGCGCGAGCCGAGCACCGACGAGAACATGTACGCCGAGGCCAAGGTCCAGACGGCCGACGCCCCGGGTGGCATGCCGCGGCAAGTGTGGTACGGCAACTTCTTCCCCGACATGAAGGGCTGGGACAAGCTCGTACCCTTCAAGGGCCGCGGCGCCGGCGGTCACGTGGTGTTCATCCGCTACCCGGAGTCGAACATCACCAACCACATGTCGGTGTTCCCCTCTCGCACGTACAAGAAGGCGCACCGCCACGGCCCCGGCCGGGCGATCGTCATTCCCGATGGCGAGGGCTTCTCGGTGATGTGGGAAGAGGGTAAGGAGAAGGTCGTCATCCCGTGGCACGAGGGCAGCCTGTTCACGCCACCGGACAAGTGGTTCCACCAGCACTTCAACGTGGGAGCCATCCCGGCCCGCTACCTGGCGTTCCACCCGCCGGCGCAGTTCGCCGGGTACTCCGAGAAGGTGGAGGACCGCCGCCGCGACCAGATCGAGTATCCGCAGGAGGAGCCTTGGATCCGCGAGAAGTTCGCCGCGGAGCTGAAGGCCCACGGCACCACCTCGATCATGCCGGAACAGGCCTACAAGGACGAGAACTACGAGTGGGACTACAAGGGCGAGTAGTCTGACGCAAGGCTGAACCAACCGGCCTGGGCCGATTTCGGCCCAGGCCGGTTCATGCCCGTCGTGCAGTGGCTACACTGGTATCGGGCTATTGGCATTCTCCTCCCTGGAAGGGGGGAGCTAGAGGAGGGTCGAAGCGCTGCCCAAGAGTCACTTCTCGGCGGAACTTCAACCCCCTCCTAACCTCCCCCTGTTAGGGGGAGGAATTGACCATTCTCCTCCCTGGAAGGGAGGAGTTAGAGGAGGGTTGAAGCGCTGCCCAAGAGTCACTTCTCGGCGGGACTTCAACCCCCTCCTAACCTCCCTCCTTCGACAGGCTCAGGACAGCGCCTGCTAGGTGGAGGAATCGGGACACTCCCCAAAACTATGACCATGGAACGGACTATGCACGACCTCGGCGAAATGCACGAACACGAGATTGAGGAAGCGGCGCGCGAGCAGGCGGCCGAAATCCGAGCGCAGGGAGAAGACATCGAGGGTCTGGAGCGCTTCACGCTCAAGAGCGTCGGCATCGACATCGGCTCATCGACGTCGCACCTGGTGTTCTCCAAGTTGACGCTGCGCCGAAAGGGCGCCGGCTACTCGGCCAAGTTCGTGGTGACCGCCCGCGAGGTGCTGTTCCGCTCGCCGATCAGTCTCACGCCTTACAGCACCGGCGTGATGATCGATACCGAGAAGCTGCAAGCGTTCTTCCACAAGGCGTACGAGGACGCAGGCATGACCCCCGCCGATGTGGATACCGGCGCAGTCATTCTGACCGGCGAGGCCTTGAAGAAGGAGAACGCCGAGGCGGTGCTGCAGCTCTTCGCGCACGAGGCCGGCAAGTTCATCTGCGCATCGGCCGGCCCGAACCACGAAACGCTGCTGGCGGCCCACGGCTCGGGCGCTGCCCACGTCTCGGAAGCCACCGGCAAGACGGTGCTCAACGTGGACGTTGGTGGTGGCACCTCCAAGCTCGCGCTGATAGAGGGCGGCATCGTGACCCAAACCGCGTCCCTTAGCGTCGGCGCACGGCTGGTGGCCTTCGACGAGCAAGGCGTGCTGACCCGCATCGAGGGTCCCGGCGAGCAGATGCTGAACTCGCTGGGCATTCAGCCCCGCCTGGGTCAGCCGCTGACCCCCGAACAACGGGAGGCCTTCGCCAGTCTACAGGCCGACGTGCTGCTGCAGGCCATCTCGGGCAACCTGGGGCACACGCCGCTCACCAGCGATCTGTTCGTGACCGAACTGCTGGAGACCACCGCGCCCTTCCATGGCGCCGATCACGTGATGTTCTCGGGCGGCGTATCCGAGTACGTGTACGGCGCCGAAAGTGCGGGCTATGGCGACGTGGGTCCGCTGTTAGGCCCGGCCATCCGCCGGCGTATTGAAGCGCTGGGCAAGCCCGGCTTTCTGGTCCAGCCCGAGGAGGGCATTCGCGCCACGGTCATCGGCGCGGGCGAGTACACGGTGCAGGCCAGCGGCAGCACCTGCTTCATCGGGAGCCCAGAAGCGCTCCCCGTCTTCGGCCTGAAGGTGGTGCGGCCCTACACCGGCGGTGGCGATGATTTCCAAACGGCGGTCAAGCGTGCCCTGAACAAGTTCGACCTCGATCGCTACGGACCGGGGCTGGCCATGGCAGTGGCGGTGGCGGGGAAACCCAACTACCAGATCTGCCGCAAGCTGGCCGAGGATGTGACGACCGCAGTGCAGGACGCCGATCCGGCTGTGCCGCTGTACTTGGTGCTGGACCAAGACATGGCCAAGTCGCTGGGCCACATCTTGCAGGACGAGTTGAAGATGACCCGTCCGCTGATCGTCATTGATGGCATTGATGTCGGCGACCTGGATTACGTGGACATCGGCCGCACCATGGGCGCCTCGGAAGTGGTGCCGGTCACGGTGAAGAGCCTGCTGTTCCCCAACCGCGCCGGCAAGTACTTCGAGGAGGGGTAGACTCGTAGGCCAGCGTTCGGTGACGGGCTGACGGCGCCTAGCCCACACCAGCGGCCTCGGCGGCTCAGTGCGGTCAGTGTCATGCCGACTAGAGGAGGCATCTGGGGTGGGGCTCGGCCCGCCGCTGCAAGGACGTGACCATGGGCACCCCGCCTGTGAATCCGGCGCACCGGCTGGCGGCAACCGCCGCCCCACCAGATGCCTCGCGGGCTCGGCATGGCGAACGCGGCCCTGCGGGCCGGTCGGGCTACTTCCGGAGCCGCCGCCGCACCCACAGAATCAGGCGATCCGCCACGGTGGGCTGGCCGTCTCGCAAGTCGATGACGCGGCCCCGCCAGCGCACCTGACGGCGGTTGCCACCCCAGATCTGCCCGATGGACAGGGCGAATGCGCTCACAAACATAATCACCGCGGCTAATCCGACCCACCAGGCCAGCCCAGGCACGACGTAGCGCAGCAAGAACGCCGCTACAGCGCACACAATGGCGCCGGCCATCAGTTGATCGGCCGGCAGGGCGCGGGGCAAGCTCCTCACCCAGCCTGAGACTGCTGCCCAGCGTAAACTCAGCCAGCGCGAGACGCGGTACCCCAGGCTACGGCGGGGAGTCACCTCGTCCATCCGGCGCAGAATCTCGTCTATCTCTCGCTCGTACTCCGAAGGCATAGCGGCCTCCTCTCGTACTGTTAACGCTCGCTTTACGAGGATGCAACAAACGTCCAGCACCAAGCTAACACTAGCTACGGCAATTCCTAGTGTCAAGGATGGTATCGCAGCTATCTTTGCGCGACACCTTATCGGCTGCTAAAGTAGTGACGCACTTAGCAACCACATCAGGATCAACAAAGGGGTACCCATGACGACCACCGCAGAAAAGCAGACAATGACGGCCGATACGTTCGGTCAGGGCAAGACGTGGGAGCAGTATGTTGGCAGCATCAGCGCCAACAAGGAGAAGTTCCAGCAGTTCTACGACTCCTTCACCCCCAAGGCCGAGGAAGTGGCCTTTCTGAAGGAGTTCGCGGCTCGCAAGGGCCTGCAGGTGGTCGCCATCGGCGAAGACTGGTGCCCGGACGTGGTGCGCGGCATCCCCTGCATTGCCAAGGCCTGCAACGCCGCCGGCGTTCAGCTCCGCGTGTTCGAGCGCGACCAGCACATGGACCTGACCAACGAGTTCCTGTGGCGCCACAAGTTCATGTCGATCCCCGTGTTCGTGTTCTACGACAAGGATTTCAACGAGCTGGGCCACTTCACCGAGCGCCCCGCCACGGCCTATAAGTTCACCGCCGACCTGCGCGGGAAACTGATCGCCGACGGTACCAAGGAAGAGGACCTGATGGCCGCCATGCGCCCTATGCGCGAAGAGGCCCAGGCCGCCTGGATGGACGACACCCTCAAAGAGATTCGCGAGCAGATTCTCTACCGGGTGATGTAACCAACGCCTGCGATAAGTCAAGGGCCCTGCATTCGCAGGGCCCTTGGCGCGCCCGTAGTGGCAGGCCCCGGCCTTGGGCGCCGACTTCGCCCCATGACAGACCGAGGCGATGTGTCATGCCGACGCCAGGAGGCATCTGGGGTGGGGTGGCCCGCCGCTGGACGGACGCACTCTGGGTGCCCGTGCCTGTGCATCCGGCGCATGGGGTGGCGGCAGCCCCCGCCCCGCCAGACGCCTCGCGCACTCGGCATGACATGCTGGCGTGGCCTCCAGGTCGCTATCCTACGCCGCGGCCACCAACCGTTCGGGCCGCCGCCGCGGCGCACCAGCGAAGAAGGCGCAGGCCGACCCGATGGCCGAGGCGATGGCGAACACGGTGAACGCCAGGAAGTAGCTGCCGGTGGTGTCGTAGCTCCAGCCGCCGAAGTAGGGGCCCATGGCATTGGTGGTGAGCTGGATCGGCAGCATGGCCCCCGAGATGGAACCCACATGGCCGCGCCCGAAGTAGGTGGCCCACATGATGCCGATAAACGTCTGCGTGCCCCCGAAGGACATGCCGTAGAACACCGAGA
>CAXNDA010000081.1:0-7549 GCA_964200875.1 Chloroflexota bacterium
CAACAAATCTATCAACCGTACTGAGTTGAACAAGGCGTTCTTTGGCGGCAAGGCCGAGACCATGTTCGTCAATCACCTCAACGCCAGCCGGCCCGGCTATAGCCAGGAGTGGGAGAAGCGGTTCCCCGACGCCTACGGCTTCGACGTGGCCAAGGCGCGTGAGTTGCTGGCCGAGGCAGGATACAACAGCGCCAAGCCGCTGAAGACCAGCATCATCGTCCAGTCGCTCCCCGGAGTGGGCAACGGCGGCGACTTGGCGGAGGCCATGGCTAGCTACATGCGCGGTGTCGGCATCCAGGCGGAGCTGCTGCAAGTAGACGCTGCGGAGTACGACCGCGTACGGCGCACCAAGGCGTACAACAACCACATCATCTTCTCGGCATCCGGGTCGAACGCCTGGAGTGGCTGGACCATCTGGAACAGCAACCTGCAGGCCAACCCCACACGCGTGGTCGACCAGAAAGTGGACGCGCTGCTGCGGCAACTGCAGGGCACGGTAGACGAGAAGAAACGCGACGAGTTGTTCCGTCAGGTGGGCGACGCCGGGTTCGATGCCTTCATGAACATCAACCTGTTCTGGCTGCCCACCCAGGTGGTGGTGAATCCCACAGTGATCGGTGGCTGGGTGTTCCCGGGTGACATCACCGGTGGCTACACCCACGTGTGGGAGATCAAAGCCGCAAAATAACCGGCTTCACGACGCATGGAGAGCGGCGGTACCCAAACTTGGGGCCGCCGCTTTTCGCGTGTGGGGCCCACATTTATTCAGCACTTAACTGTTATTGTCATTTGACATGGCTTGATCCACTTAGTATAAAATGCACCAAGGTTCGGGACGTCCCCGAGCATGCCCGTTGGCTGATCGCGAGGGAGAGCAGAGCCCCCGGGGTAAGCAACCCCACCCGTCGGTAGGGCCCGTTCGGCAGCGTAATAGGTAAAGGAGAAGGCAACATGCTTGGACGCCGCTTCGGTGTATTGGTATGCAGTGTCAGCGCCATCGCCTGGATAACCGCGGGATGTGGGGGCGCGGCCCCAACTCCGCCCACGCCTGACGGACCTGCCGGCCCGAAGGTGGATCGATTGGTGATGATCACCACGCCGCCGGCTTCGATCACCCTCGAAGTCCGCAACGCAGCGGAACCCAACAGCTGGCCCCTGCGGCCGATGTACGACTACCTGGTGGGCATCAACAACAAGACCAGCAAGCTCGAGCCGGGGCTGCTGGAGTCGTGGTCTTGGGAAGCAAACGGCAAGGCCCTGCGCGCCAAACTCCGCAAGGGCGTGCAGTTCCACGGCGACTTCGGCGAAGTGAAGGCAGCCGACGTGAAGTTCGGCTGGGAACGGATGGCCAAAGGCAACCCCGACTCGATTCACGGCCAGCTCGCGTTCTGGCGGACCATCGAGGACATCGAGGTGGTCAACGACTACGAGTTACTGTTCAAGCACAAGAACGTTGATGGCAACTTCGTGGTCGGCCTCTCCGAGCAGCAGGGCGGTATCGAGGTGCAGAGCAAGGCGCATTTCGAGAAGCTCGGCGGGCCCGCGACCTTCCTGACTGGCCCGCTGGCCGGCAGCGGCCCCTACCAGCACATCGGCAGCAACGAGAGTGGCTTCATCCGGTTCCAGCGTGTTGGCTGGAAGCACTGGCGCGCCACGCCCGACTTCCCCGAGTTCGAGTTCCGCTACGCCGCCGAATCGTCCACCCGCATGGCAGCTCTGCTCGCCGGCGAAGTGCACATGGCCAACCTGCCGCAGGATCTGCTGCAGCAGGCAGAGAAATCCGGTATGAAGGTGCTGCGGGGGCAGTTCCCCGGCACCCGGGTGTACTCGGCACTGCGGGGCGGAATGTTCAAGGACGTCACCGACGCTTCGCAAGGCAAGCTCTACCCCGAGAGCCCGCTGAATGATGCCAAGGTGCGGCGGGCCTTCAACAAGGCCATCAATAAGGACGAGCTGAACAAGGCCTTCTTTGCCGGCAAGGGCGAGCCTATGCTGGTGAATCATATGCATCCCAGCCGCTCCGGCTGGAACCCAGAGTGGGAACGCAAGTACAAGGACGCCTACGGGTACGACCCGGCGGCGGCGCGGGCGCTGCTGGCAGAGGCCGGCTATAGCGCAGCGAAGCCGCTGAAGACCAACATCATCATTCAGCCTTTGCCCGGCGTTGGCCCAGGGGGCGATCTCTCGGAGGCGCTGGCGAACTACCTGCGCCAGGTGGGCATCCAGGTGGACCTGCTGCAGATCGACAGCACCCAATACACCACGGTGAACCGCCAGCGCGGCTGGGATAACCATATCGTGCCGTCCGCCTCCGGCTCGAACATCTGGAGCGGTTGGACCATCTGGAACAGTTCGCTGGTCGTTCCAGCCACTGCCACCGCCTATGCCGACGCCAATGTCGATAGGCTGCTGCGGGAGCTGGCCGGTACGCTCGACGAAAAGAAACGCGACGAACTCTGGCGGCAGCTGGGTGATACCGCATTCGACGCGCACATGAACATCAACCTGTTCTGGCTGCCGGTGGAGACCGTGGTAAACCCCAAGTTCGTCGGTGAATGGGTCTTCCCCGGAGACATCACCGGCGGTTACACCCACGTGTGGGAGATCAAAGCCGCCAAGTGATCAACGCCATCGACTGCTTCAATACCTGAACCGTTTGACGCCGGTTGTGCCCGCTGCTATGGTGGCGGGCACAACCGTTGGAGGGAATACGTGAATCGAAGCGACACGCGGATTCTAACCACCCATGCCGGCCGGCTGGCGGGCTCGGACGAACTGCAGGAGATGACGCGCGCCATGGCCCGGGGCGAGTACCCCGACGCCGCTGGGTTCACTACCCGTGTGCGGCAAGAGATGTCCGAGGTGGTTCGCAAGCAGCTGGACGTGGGGCTCGACAGTGTGAGCGATGGCGAACTGGGCAAGTTCGGCATGGGCTACAGCTACTACGGCAAGCGACTAACCGGGGTCATCAGCCGCCCGATTCAGCCCGGCGAGCCGCCGATCATGGCGCAGCACACCAACGAACGCATCGAGTTCGCCGAGTTCTACGCGACCCTGGGCAACCGTCCACCTGCCGAGCGCATGGTGTGCGTGGGCCCGCTGGCCTATCAGGGCCAGGCCGAAGTCCAGAAGGACATCGACATGTTCAAGGCCAGCCTGCAGGGCCAGAACCCCGGCGAGGCCTTCATGTGCGTGCTGGCCCCCGGCTGGATCGAGCACTCGCTGTGGAACGACTACTACAAGACCGACGAGGAGTTCCTGTTCGCCATCGCGGGCGCGATGAAGCACGAGTACAAGGCCATCGTCGACGCCGGCTTCATCCTGCAACTCGACGATCCCGGTCTGCCCGACACCTACGACATGATCGTGCCGTCGCCCAGCATCGAGGAGTATCGGAAGTTCGCGCAGATACGCATCGAGGCGCAGAACCACGCGCTCGAGGGCCTGCCCAAGGACCGCATCCGCTACCACATCTGCTGGGGTAGCTGGCACGGCCCGCACACCCACGACCTGCCCCTGAAGCACGTGGTGGACCTGATGCTGCGGGTCAACGCCGGCGCTTTCTCGGTGGAGGCTGCCAACCCGCAACACGAGCACGAGTGGAAGGTCTGGCGCCACACCAAGCTGCCGGACGGCGCGCTGCTTATCCCCGGCGTGGTAAGCCATGCCAGTAACGTGGTGGAGCACCCGGAGCTGGTGGCCGACCGCATCATCCAATACGCCAACCTGGTGGGTAAGGAGAACGTGATAGCCGGCACCGACTGCGGCATGGGCAACCGCATCCACATGCAGTTGGGCTGGGCCAAGCTGAAAGCGCTCGCTCAGGGTGCGGAAATGGCGAGCAAGCAGCTCTGGGGCCGGTAGCGACGGGCTCCGAGCGATCCCCTCTCCCCCTGGGAGAGGGCTAGGGTGAGGGCCTCCCTCTCGCCGCAGGCCTAGGTACTCGGTAGCAAATAGCGGCTAACGTACGGATTCAACTACAACAGAGCACGTCAAAGAAAGGACACACCATGTTGTCACACGAAGAGAACGAGTTATTGTGCCGGGTGGGCCCCGGTACCGCCATGGGCACGTTTATGCGGGAATATTGGCTGCCCGCATTCTTACCCGAGGAGCTGGAGGCCGACGGCGCCCCGATGCGGCTGCGGCTGCTGGGCGAGAACCTGATCGCGTGGCGCAACACCGACACCAGCATCGGCCTGATGCAGAACTCGTGCCCACACCGCGGCGCCAGTCTGTTCTTCGGCCGCAATGAGGAGAACGGGCTGCGCTGCGTGTATCACGGCTGGAAGTTCGACGTGTCGGGCGCTTGCATCGATATGCCCAACGAGCCGGCCGAGAGCAACTTCAAGCACAAGATCCGGGCCGCCGCCTACCCCTGCGTCGAGCGAAACGGCATGGTGTGGGCCTACATGGGTCCGCGCAACCCGGCCCCCGCGCTGCCCGACTGGTTGCCCAACATCAGTGATGACTGCCAGGCGTGGATGCGGCTGCAGGAGTCGAACTGGCTGCAGGCGCTGGAGGGCGACATCGACACGGTGCATGCCTACTTCCTGCACTCCGGCCACATCAAGACCGAGAACACCATGGTCGGCAGCGACGCCTATTTCATCACCCAGCAGAAGGAGGCCCGCTTCGAGGCCCGGGAGATAGAGGTGGGGGCCAGCTATGCCGCCGTGCGCCGGGCCTACCCAGGCACCGAGTACTGGCGCATGGGGCACTTCTTGCTGCCCTTCTACACCATGAACGGCCCCGGTCTGCTGGGCATCAAGAACCAGTCGCTGGCCTGGGTACCGGTGGACGACTACAACACCATGGTGTGGACCGTGGGCCGCCAGGGCGCCTTCCCGCCCGAGACCGAGACCATTGGCGAGTTTAAATCCGGCTACGTGCGGCGCGACCCGGTGGGCAAGAACGACCCGTACGGCCAGCGCGGCGCCAACGGCATCGTCCCCCGGCAATTCGACACCAACACCGGCTGGCTGGGACGCTTCCGCCCGCTGGCCAACAAGGACAACGACTACCTGATCGACCGCGACCTGCAGAAGACCATGGGTACCTACAGCGGCATCCCCAGCATGGCGCAGGACGCGATGACGCAGGAGACCATGGGCCCAATCTACGACCGCACGCAGGAGCGCCTCGGCACCTCCGACGCCATGATCATCCGCACCCGCCGCAAGCTGCTGGCGGAACTGCGGGCGTTCAAGGAGGGCACGCCACCTCCAGGCGTCGACAAGCCCGAGCTGTATCGCATGCGGTCGGGCGGCGTGGTGGTGCCCGAGGGCATCAACGCCATCGATGCCATGGCCGACTTGCACTACGACCGAGTACCGCTCAAGGAGTTCCGCAAGAAGTGGGAGGCGCAGCCGGCCGCCGGCTAGTAGTGCGAGACAGTATCGTGCTGTCGACCTGAGCGGGAGAGCCCAGAGAGGGCGGCAGCCCTTTCTGGACGGGGTCACGAGGGGGAACCCCCTCGTTTCCTAAAAAGTACTATGGGTGGGCGGGGGGAAGTGGCAGTTCAGTCCGTAGGCCGCGCTTTCTGCACCCAGAGAAGCGTTATCGACCACTAGCTTCCACCTGGCGCGCCGTGGCGCGAACACCGGCGGTAGGGTGAAGGACGGTCCTTCGCCCTACCGCACGACATGCAGCAGAGGCAAGCGCACATGACCACCATCAGCACGGGCAGATACAACGTCGGCGGCGTGGCCCTCGACCGGCCGTTCAAGATCAGGCGGCTCGGCCACTTTGGGTTCAACTTCTCGGACTTGGACGCCGCCCGCAGGTTCTACGTCGACCTGTTAGGGTTCCGGATATCCGACCAAAGCTCCAACGGCGGGTTCTTCACCCGCCACGGCAGCGACCATCACGCCTTCGTGGTGTTCCCCAAGCGGCCGGCGCCCGTGGCCGGTACCCCAGCGGCGGCTCACTATCGCCCCGACAACGACATCAACCAGATCACCTGGCAGGTGCAGAGCCTGCAGGAGGTGGTGGACGCCACCCACTACTTCCGGTCGCTGGAGGCCGACATTCGCATGGAGGGCAGGGCGGGCGGCCCCGGCTCGAACTGGCACCTGTACGTGTACGACCCCGACGAGCAGGTGGACGAGCTGTATTACGGCATCGAGCAGATCGGCTGGGACGGCCATGCCAAGCCGGCGGAGATGCGGCACGGCTATCAGGTTGCGCCCACTGGGCCGCATGCGGCTGAGTACGACGAGGTGCAGGCTGACCTCGCCGGCGGCAGCGACATCCGCACCGGGTACCGCTACCTGGACCCGCTGCCGGCCACCCACAATGTCGATGGCATTCTGCTGCCGCGGCCCTTCAAGGTGTTGCGCATCGGCCCGGTGAAGTTGTTCGCCGAGGACGTGGAGCGCACCGTCCACTACTACCGTGAAGTGATGGGCTTCGACCTCACCGAGGAGGTCTCCTGGCGGGGCGAGACCGCGAGCTTCCTGCGGTGTAACACCGAGCACCACTCGCTGGCTATCTTCCCCAAGGCATGGCGTACCGCACTGGGGCTCAGTCCCGCCACCACCAGCGTCTCGTTCGGCATGCAGCTCGCCAACTACCGGCAACTGCGTGACGCAATCGCCTTCCTACGGTCCGAAGGCGTGCGGGTCGAAACCGGCGTCATCCCCCGTGAACTCCATCCAGGCATCGATTACGCAGCCTACGCCTTCGACCCCGACGGTCACTGTATCGAGCTGTACTGCGCCATGGAGCAACTGGGCTGGGACGGCAGGCCCCGACCCGCCCACCTGCGCCCGAGGGTTGACCCGCATCAATGGCCGGAGATGTTGGAGGCTACCAGCGATATCTACCACGGCGAGCCGTTCCTTGGCCCTTGGGCCTGAGCGGCCACGTAGGGAGCCATCCCTTTGTTCCCGGATAGTGACACCGATCGGTCATGAAGTCTGACAGGGGGCGGGGGCTCGCCTCCCCCGAAGGTTGCGCCGGCGACCGGTGGTTGACAGCAGATGGGCGTTCCGGCGAGGGACCAACCGCTCGCCCTACTAGGACAAACTGAAGGAGAAACACCAATGGCGATTCAAGTCGGCGAACGGCAGTACGAACTGGTGGAGGGTTGGGGGCAGCTTCCAGCAGGCTGGGCGTGGGGTCAGGTGGGCGCGGTCGGCGTCGACTCGAAGGATATGGTGCACGTGTTCACCCGCACCGATCACCCGTACATGATCTTCGATAAGGGCGGCAACCTGGTGCACTCCTGGGGCTATGGCATCTTCGAGGACGCCCACGGCATCTGCATCGCGCCCGACGACTCGGTGTACCTGGTGGACCGCGTCCCCCAGATGATCCTCAAGTTCACCAACGACGGCCGGCACCTGTTCAGCGTGGGCAAGCGTGGCTGGCACTCCGACACCGGGTTTACCGACGACAACAAGAGCGTGACCCACGCCGGGCCGCCGTTCCACCACCCCACCGACGTCAGCATGTCGGCCAGCGGCGAGTTCTACGTGAGCGACGGCTACCGCAACTGCCGGGTGCACAAGTACAGCGCCGACGGTCAACTGCTGTTCTCGTGGGG
>CAXNDA010000082.1:0-7519 GCA_964200875.1 Chloroflexota bacterium
GCACGTAACCGCTGCAAGTCCGTCAGTGTTCGGTGCCGCCGGTGAAGTTCCAGCCCGCGATGCGCAGCGCCGGAACACGATTGCTGCCGCCAAACTCTCGCACGAGCTTGGTGTCGCGACCAATCGCTTCGACGTTGCGCAGCGCTTCGAGGTAGCTCTGGGTGAAGCGCAGGTTCCGAACGGCCGCCACGATCCGGCCGTCCTCGATCAGGAAGGTGCCGTCCCGAGTCATGCCGGTGACGGTCACGGTGAGGGGATGGACCGTGCGCGTGTACCAGAAGCGCGTCACCAACACGCCACGCTTTACCCCGGCCACAAGATCACCGTAGCTGGCCGTGCCGGCGGCGAGGTGCAAGTGCAGGGGGATGGGGCCGAAGGTGCTGCCGGCCGGAAGCGCGTGCCCCGTCGAGGCGCGATGCTCCTTCGCTGCGGTCAGGCGATCGTATACGGCGCCTACGGCGACACCATCGCGAATGAGATCCACCCGCAGCCGGGGCACACCCTCGAAGTCAAAGGGCATGGTTAGCGTGTCGTTTGCCAGGCCGTCATCCCAAATAGAGACGTTTGCGCCGGCCACCTGCTGGCCCAAATGCCCGGCCATAAAGGAACGGCCTTCCTGCACTGCCTGCGCGCCGAAGCCTTCGTACGACAGGAAATCCAGCAAGTCGGCGACGGCTGGTTCTTCCAGCACCACGGTGTAGGCGCCCGGCTCAAGCGAGCGTGGCTCCCGGCCCTCGACGGCTTTGCGGACGGCTCGGGCGCCGATCGCCTCGGCATCGATCTCGGTCACATCAACCGCCGTATGGTCGCCGAAACCAGACGACGTTGGCGACATGATCACCGTGTTGAGGTTCGCGTGGGTGCTTTCATGCTGCTGCAACGCACCGTGCGAGTTGGCCAAGGTGACGCGGCTGTGCTCGGTGCTGAACGCGCCGGCGGCGGTCAGACCGGCCGCCATGGCCTGCGACACCACCGCACGCACGCCTGCGGCACGCTGGTCGGGCCCGAAGGTGAGGGTGCCGGGGGCAACGCCGCGTGTTGCGCTAGCGGGCGAAGGACCAGGCATGCCCGCATAGTCGGGATTCTCGACCTGGAACCGAGCGAGTTCGGCGGCGCGCTCGGCGGCGAGGCGAGCACCGGCCGGGTCGGCGCGGTTGAGCGACGCCACACCCACCCGCTTGCCCTGCGCCACCCGCACCAACAGGGAGGCGTCCTGCTCGGCGACGTTCTGGTGGATCTCGTTGTTGGCGAACCGAGTGAGTGCCGAGTCGCCCTCGAAGATGGTGACCTCTGCTTCGTCGGCTTTGGCTGCCACCATCACGGCGTCCACAATTGATCGAATCGCGCTATCAGTCAGCACCGGGCCCTCCTGCCATAAACTGCCGGTAGAACCCGGCGTCGACCTCGATGAGACCGTGCAGCACCCGGTCTGCTATGCCGAACTCGGGACGCCCTCGGGTCTGTTCGTCCGGGACCGCGATGCAGGTCATGCGAGCAGCCTTGGCCGCGATGGTCCCGGCGATCGAATCCTCGAACGCCAGGCAGGCGGTGGGGTGCACGCCCAGTAAGCCTGCGGTAGTGAGGTACACGGCTGGGTGCGGTTTGCCGTAGGGTTCTCCGGCCGCCGAGCGCACCACCGGCACCAGATCGCGAATGCCCAGGCGGGCAACCGCCGCCTCCACCACGGGAATGGTGGAGGATGAGGCGATGGCGGTCTTGAGACCGAGGTCACGGGCAAGCGCTATGGCCGCGCGCGCGCCCGGCAACGCGTCGCCTCGGGAGCCAATAAGCCGAACCATCTCATCCTCAATCAGCGCCATGACCGCTGCGTTGGAGAGCCCCCCCGACCAAGGGCACCGGCCGTACCAGTACGCCACCGACTCATCGAGCCGCATGCCCATAGTCGCTCGAATGTCCTCAGGCTCCACGGGCATGCCGAGGCCCTGGAAGATGCGTGACTCGCCCTCCCGCCAGAGTGGCTCGCTGTCGATCAGCAGTCCGTCGAGGTCGAAGATAACTGCTTCCACCGACGTCATCGCGCCGCCAAACGTTGCCGGCCCAGGTGCATAATCAACCCTTTCTCGCCCTCTTTCATCGCCCACTGATGGTTCCAAGAAAACAACGGCTTGAGCACGGGGGAAAGCGCTTTGAGCAGGGCGAGGTCGGCGCGGACATCCCAATCGAGGCGGGCGGTGACGGCATTGGCGTGCTGCTGAAGCGTCCAGCGCTCCACACCGCTGAAGTCGCCGGTAGCACTGATCTCAATCATGGTCGGGGGCTCGATGGCGGTTACCTCGGCCGTCCAGCGCAGGTGGTACGGTAGCCTGCCCTTGGTGTGATAGCGATAGCGCTGGCCAATCGGGCCGCCGTCTCCCGGTCCAGCTTCCGGGGTTGCTTCCAGGAAGACGCTGGGCCACCACGTGGGGAAGGTGGCCGCGTCGGATATGAGCGGCCACACCTGCTCGAGGGTAGCTCCGGGAATGAACCACGGGGTCACAAAATGGTAGACGTTCGAGGGCACGTCAGACGCTCCGTTGGCCAACCATGATGATGCGCGGGCAGCCGCCTTCGAAGGGCTCAAAGCCATAGTCGCCATACGTCGCCGTCACTTCGAAACCGGCCTGCAAGAAGAGCAAGCGCAGTTCCTCGGGGTAGTAGATGTGGTAATCCACGGTCTCCTCGACCGGCTGCTGCTCGACCCCTCGGATAGTCTCGTCGGTCACGTAGTGGGTGGTGACGGTCTGGGAGGCGTCGTTGTAGCGGTGGCTCGCAGACCGGAACACCTGACGGCCGGTGTCCGGGTCATCCATTGCCATCTCCAACTCGCCCCGGCTCTCGATGCGTTGCGCCAAAGCCAGCATCGCCAGGTCGGGATTGAAGACATCGACGGCGAAGTGGCCGCCAGGCGCGGTGTGCCCCAAGGCGCCGGTGAACAGCAGGCAGCGGTCTCCTGCTGTCAGCAGGTGCAGCACCGAGTTGTAGCCGATGAAGGTGAGGTCGAACTGGCGGTCAAGGCTCATGGAGCGCATGTCTTGTTCGACTAACTGCGCCAGGGCCTGGACAGCCTCGGGTTCCTGCTTTAGCTTGCCGGCGGCGCTCTGCAGCATCGCCGGCACAACATCTAGGCCCGTCACCCGGTAGCCGGCCCGCACCAGGGGCAGCAGCAGCCGGCCGGTACCGACACCCAGTTCCAGCACCGATGCCGGCTTCAAGCGATCGCACAACTCCAGCCAGAAGGCGGCGTCATCCGACGTTTTGCCGTGCACCAAGTCGTAGTCGTCGGGGTGCTGGTAGATGTCGAGGAGCGAGTGAGGAGTCACTTGCGATCCCGAGCAGACAGCGCTCCGATCTCTTCCAGCAGTGCCGCGAAGCCCGTCTCCACCAGTTCCCGCGCGAGCTGGGCGAGGTCGTAGTCTGCCTCTTCAAGGACACCGAGGGCCAGAGCCGCCTCCAGCTCGTCCTCATCCTCCACGGTGAACACGCCGTCGCTGCTGACGCGGAAGTCGAGCAGCAGATCGGTGAACTCCACGAAGTCGTGGCCCAGGCGAACGTCACGGCAAGCATCGAAGCGGTACCCGGCCAACGTGCCATCGACCGCGAAGATGCGGTACATCAGGTACGGGCGCCCGGCCCAGAAGTAGCCCTCGGAGCGGCTCATGCGGCCGAAGAACGGGCTGTCCGGCTGCGGCACGAACTCCACAACAATCAGGTCGGGGGCCCGATGCAGCAGGTCGCAGGCGAACCGCTCCTCCCGCCCGTCAAGGTGCCGTTTGATCTCGGTGATGGTCATAGGCGAAGCGCTCGCAACCCACGTATGGAGTCCATTTCCGGGTCTTTGTGAACCACCGTAGCATTCAACAGGAGTGCTAGGCTCGCAACCCAGGCGTCCGCGACCGAGAGCCGGTTACTGCCCTTAACCTCGGCGGCGCGCCGGCGCCATAGTTGCGTAGACTCGGCAACAGTGATTGGCCAGGACTCAACCAGGTCGAGCGTCTCCTCGACGCGTTGCGCCGAAGCGCCTCTCTTGATCATCAGGTACTCCACCTCCATGAGCACGACGAAGGGCACCTCAATCCGCACTGAGTTGGGGTCAGCAGCGGCCTCCATGAGCACACGCTCAACTACCGAACGCTGAGGTTCGTCGCGTAGCACTGCCATGACTGCCGAAGTGTCGAGGACATAGTGGTCCACGAGGAGTCACTCCCGCTCAAGCAGTCGCTTCACCTTCACCTCATCCAACGCGAGGTCCTCTTCCCGATCTTTGAGGAGCACTTCGGTGCCGAGCCCTGGGAAGTCCTTCAGAATGCCGATGCTCGCCTGTACGACATCCTCAGGTACCGGATAGGCAACAAGTCGCCGATTGTCGATTCTCCAGACCAACTCACACCCTTCCTTGATGCCAAGCGCATCGCGCATCGTCTTCGGGATCACGGTCTGGCCTTTGGATGAAACCCGCGAGCGCTCCATACTCCTACCTCCAAGTCAATAGTAAGATACTTCTACCACAAGTCTTACTTCATGACCCCGACCTGGACGTTGCGGAAGCGGGCGGGCGAGGCCCCGTGGCCGGTGTGCGCCACCTGCTCGGGCTGGCCTTTGCCACAGTTGGGGGTGCCCCAAACCACCCAGTGGTCGCGGTTGCAGATGGCGTCGCAACTCTGCCAGAACTGCGGAGTCATGCCCGTGTAGGTGGCGTTCTTCAGCAGCGCGCCCTTCTTGCCGTTCTTGATCTCGTAGGCCATCTCGGTGCCAAATTGGAAGTTCAGGCGCTTGTCGTCGATGCTCCACGAGCGATTGGTGTCCATATAGATGCCGTCGCTGGTGTCGGCGATCAGGTCGTCCAGGTTCCAGGTTCCGGGTTCCAGACTCACGTTGGTCATCCGGATCAGCGGTAGCCGGCCCCAGCCGTCGGCCCGCATCGCGCCGTTACTGCGCAGGTCGAGCGCCGTCGCCGTCTCGCGAGACATCAGGTACCCCTTGAACTCGCCCGCCACCACCAGTGGCCAGCGCTGGGCAGGCACCCCCTCGTCGTCGTACCCGAAGGTGCCGAGGCCGCCGGGGATGGTGGCGTCGGCCGTCAGGTTCACCAGCGGCGAGCCATAGGTGAAGCCCGCCAGCTTGTCGGTGGTGAGGAAGCTGGTGCCTGCGAACGCCGCCTCGGTACCAAGCACTCGGTCCAGCTCCACAGCGTGGCCACAGCTCTCGTGAATCTGCAGGCCGAGCTGCGAGCCATCGAGGATGACGGTGGTGACCCCGGCCGGACAGGCCTTGGCGGTCAGCAACGCGGTCGCTTCGTCGGCGACCCGCTGCGCGTTGCCGGCCAGATCCCAGCGCTGCACGAACTCCCAACCCTCGGTGCCTTGGTGGCGGCCCACGGAGTTGGGGTAGCTGCGGTTCTGCACCTCGTCTTCGCCCACCGCGGTGGCTTCGATGCCGCAGCCCGTCTCCACAATCTCCTGTTCGACGAACGAGCCCTCGGTGCTGGCGAAGACCTTGGTCTCCCGCTGGATCTCGACCTCGGCTTTGGCAGCGACGATGTTGGGTACCTTTTGCATCGTCTCCGAAGCAGCCAGGAGCAGGCTAATCTTATCGCCCAAAGGAACGCCGAAGGGATCGATCGCCACCGGCGTCTTATAGCTGCCGATGACCTTGAAGGGCGTCCCGATATCGACCCGCTTGCGCTGGACGGTTGCGGCGGCGCGAGCCAAGTCGACCGCACGAGCAGCCGTTTGATCGATCGACGCTGGCGAGAGATCGGAGGTGCCGGCGAACCCCCAGGAGCCCGCAAACAGCACTCTCACCCCGATGCCCATAGTCTCTTCATGGGTCAGCGCTTCGACGTTGCCGTTCTTCACCGAGATGCTCTGCACCTCGCGCCGCACCACCCGCACGTCGGCGTAGGTTGCGCCACGCGCCGTGGCAGTGTCGAGAGCCCGCTGAGTGTATTCCTTCATCGGGACCTCCTGGGGTCGAACGTTCCAACTAGCGAATGGTCTATTGCGGATACTCGTAGAAACCGCGACCAGACTTGCGGCCCAGCAACCCGGCCGACACCATTTTGCGCAGCAACGGCGCGGGGCGGTACTTCGAGTCGCCAAACCGCTCTTGCAGCGCCTCTAGGATGTTCAGCAGCACATCTAAGCCCACTAAATCCGAGAGTTCCAATGGCCCCATGGGGTGCGCGAGGCCGAGCTTGGCCGCGGTGTCTATCTCCTCACGGCTGGCCACACCCTCGCCCAGCAGGAACACCGCTTCGTTGAGCATGGGGACCAGCAACCGGTTCGCAACGAAGCAGGGCGAGTCTTGCACCACAATAGGCGTTTTGCTTAGGTCAAGCGCCAGTTGCTTGGCCTTAGCCAAGGTGGCATCGCTGGTATGGAAGCCACGGATGACCTCGACCAGCTTCATGATGTACGGCGGGTTGAAAAAGTGGAGGCCCACCACCCGATCAGCTCGCACCGTGGCCGACGCCAGTTCGGTGATGGGGAAGGTGGAGGTGTTGGAGGCGAAGATCGTCTCCGGCCCGCACACGGCGTCAAGATCATGGAGGGTTGCCCGCTTGATGCCGGTGTCCTCGAACACCGCCTCGATGATAATGGGGACCGCTGCCAGCGACGTGAGTTCGGCGCTCAGCGTCAGCTCTGCCAACGCTCGGTCGGCGTCGGCCTGCGTCGCCCTGCCCCGCGCCACCGATGCGGCATAGAGACTGCGCACGGCTTCGCCACCGCGGTCGGCCAACTCTGGGGTGCGGTCCACCAAGGTAACGCGATAACCGGCCTGCAGCGCGGCATAGGCAATGCCCGCCCCCATGGTGCCGGCTCCAAGCACGCCGAGTTGCTTCATTTGAACCCCTTGGTACGAAAGTGGCGGCGTATCGAACGGGTGGCCGTTGCGCAGCAGCGTCCCGTTTAGGTACACTACGGGACACAAAGAGGGCGGCTGCGCCTATGCCTGAGGTGAATCATGCCAGTATATGAATACGTGTGTCCTAGCTGCAAGACAGACTTTGAGCTGCTGCGCCCGATCACGAAGATGGACGAGGCTGCAAAGTGCCCCGACTGCGAGGTCATCTCCGATCGCAAGCTGTCGGTCTTCGCCTCCATGCTGATGGGATCGGATGGCGCGATGCTGCCCATGGCCGGTGGCGGCGGTGGCGGATGCTGCGGTGGCGGCTGCGGCTGCTCGGCGTAGGAGCGGTGGCAACTCGATTACTGACGACGGCGGCATTCCACCGCCATCGCTCTACGTCCGGCGTTCGGTAACCCGTCAGGCTGCCAACGCCAAGGAGTCCCTTCATGTCCGGACCCGCCAGCTTCACCCGAGACGTCTTCGCCAAGTACGGAGCGGCCCTCGCCTTTCCCGACTATCGCACCATGTGGACGGCCAGCCTCGCTGCCGGCACC
Organism: Chloroflexota bacterium; assembly: GCA_964200875.1. Taxonomy (GTDB): domain Bacteria; phylum Chloroflexota; class Dehalococcoidia; order SHYD01; family SHYD01; genus SHYE01. The sequence goes on from CAXNDA010000082.1 coordinate 7,404, forward strand.
GCCGCTTGGGCACTGATCGTGGCGCGCGGTTGGTTTATCTATCAGGCCAATGAACGGTCGTCCGATGTGGCTATCGTCACGTTCTCGGCGCTGCTGCCGGCGCTCATCGTGCCGCC
>CAXNDA010000083.1:0-7421 GCA_964200875.1 Chloroflexota bacterium
GTCACCCTCCCAGTCGTCGGTGTCCACCACCACCCGGATGCTTCGGCGTAGCCCGATGGCCTGCATGGCCTGTACCGCTTGTGCGACAAACCCACTGTATCCCTTGGGCTTGAACACGTGGACCACATCTGGGTGGAGGCTGAGTACGGTCCACAACACGCGCAGGCCCAACAGCAGGTAGCCCAGCACCGGGATTGCGGGGGCAAGGGTCACGTTCATCACCCGCACCGGCCCGTCGCTCCAGGCACGGCCGGAGTCCGCTCGGTTGTCCCACGGCGGCAGCACCAGCGTCAGGCTGTGGCCCTGTGCGGCCAGCACCTGCGCCAGGGGTAAGGCGCGGGCCCGCATGGTGCTTTTAGGCGCCATGCCAAAGGTACCAACGTAGACGATGTTCAGGCGTGCTCCGAGGGCGTTAGCTTGACCAATAACACCTCTGATGCTAGCATTTTGTGCAGCCGCAGGTGCGGCTTTTTTTGTCGCTGATTTCCCCGATGGCTAGAGAAACCCCTTACTGATGCCCCTTCAGGATGAACTGACCAGTCACGCCGTCGGGCGTCCCACGGTGTGCACCATCGGTGTGTTTGATGGCGTACACGCCGGGCATCGAGCGCTGATCCAGGCCACGATTGGTGCAGCGGCCCGGCAACACGCTGCATCGGCCGTACTGGTGCTCTACCCACATCCGCGCTCGGTTCTGAGTCCTGGGAACGCCGTGCCGGTGATCACGCCGCTGGACGAACGGCTGGATCTCATCAAGGCCTGTGGTGTAGACGTGGCGGTCCCCATCACCTTCGACCGTGACCTTGCCAACTTGACCGCCCGAGAATTCGCCGCTGCACTCGTCCGCCATCTGCACATGACGGGGCTGGTCATCGGGGCAGACTTCGCGCTGGGCCGGGACCGTTCCGGGAACGCCGCGGCCTTGCAGGAGATTGGAACCCAGCTCGGTTTCGAGGTGACGATCATCCCCTTGGTTGCCCTGACTGATGCCAAAGTGAGCAGCACCGCCGTCCGCACTGCGCTGGCAGAGGGCGACGTGGCCGGCGCTGCCCGCATGCTCGAGCGCCCGCTGCTGACCCGGGGTACCGTCATGCACGGGCACCAACGAGGCCGGCAGCTTGGCTATCCTACGGCAAACTTACGCCCGGATAGCGACCGGGCATTGCCTGCCGACGGCATCTACGCGACCAGGACGTATGTTGGTGATCAGGTCTACGACTCCGCGACCTACGTTGGCACCAGCCCGACCTTCGACGGGCAGGAACGCATCATCGAGGTGCTGCTGTTCGACTTCAACGGCGACCTTTATGACGCCGAAATCGCTGTCGAGTGGGTGGACAAAGTGCGGGGTGACCAGAAGTTCGCATCGGCCGAGGCGCTGCAGCAGCAGATGGCGTTGGATGTCGGCAAGGCCAAGCTGATGCTGGCTGCCACTCCTGATCCTCGATGAACCCTGGCTAGCGAAACGAGTGATGTCGTTGTCAGTGCACCACGAGTTGTCTATGCTAGACAGCATATGAGCGCTTCCATCCGCCGATCGGCCCCGGCTCTTCGCGACAGCTACCGCTAGGGTATCCGCGCGCGGTGCGGATACCCTTTCCTGTCGGGGCCTCGGCCCCGATTTTCGTTGTCAGCGATCTAAGCGTCCGCGAGGTGCCTTATGGCCGAAAACCCACAGCTGGAAACCCTACTCAACCGGGGTGTTTTCGAGATCGTCGTGGAGCGGGAGCTGCGCGAACGGCTCAAGGAGGGCAAGCCCCTCCGGCTGAAGATGGGGTTTGACCCTAGCCGCCCCGACCTGCACCTCGGGTACGCCGTTGCCCTCCGCAAGCTGCGGCAGTTCCAGGAGCTTGGTCACCAGGTCATCCTCATCGTCGGCGATTGGACGGCGCGTATCGGCGATCCCACCGGGCGGTCGGAGACGCGTACCATGCTGACCGAGGCGGAAGTGAACGCCAACGCCCAGACCTACCTGCGGCAGTTCTTCAAGATCGTCGACAAGGACCGGACTGAGGTGGTGTGGCAGAGCACCTGGTTCGGCAATTTCGGCCTGACCGATGTGCTGAACCTGACCAGCCGCTTCACCGTCGCCCAATTCTTGGCGCGCGAAGACTTCGCCAAGCGGTTCGCCGACCAGCGGCCCATCGCCATCACCGAGTTCATGTACCCGCTGCTGCAGGCCTACGATTCGGTGCAGATTCAGTCGGACGTGGAGTTTGGCGGCAGCGACCAGAAGTTCAACTGCCTGGTGGGCCGCGACATGCAGGAGATGATGGGGCAGCGCCGCCAGCAGGTGTTTCTGCTGCCGCTGCTGTTGGGCACCGACGGCCGCAAGATGAGCCAGAGCTACGGCAACTACATCGCGTTCGAGGCGCCGCCGAACGAGATGTACGGCAAGATCATGTCGACGCCGGACGAGGTGATGCTGGACTACTTCACGCTGCTGACCGACGTGCCGGACGCCGAGCTGCTGGAGTTCCGGCGGGCGATGGAGGCCGGCGGGACCAACCCTATGGACTTCAAGCACCGCTTGGCCCGCGAGATCGTCACGCAGTTTCACGACGCTGCCGCGGCTTCCGAGGCCGAGGGCGAGTTCCGCCGCGTCGTCCAAGGCGGCGGCGTGCCGGAAGACATCGAGAGCGTGTCCATCGCCGGGGTGGCGTTGCAGGACGGGCGGGCGGCAACTCCAGCGTTGGTGGACGCCCTGGTCACTTGGGGCCTCGCCGCCAGCAAGAACGAGGCCCGCCGCCTGGTGACCCAGAACGCCGTCGAGGTGGACGGCGAGCGGGTGACCGATGCGCCAGTCGCTATCCGCGACGGCAGCATTGTGCGGGTGGGCAAACGGCGGTATGCGCGCGTCATCGGGTAACAGCCGAACCGATGTAGGGGCGGACCCACGTGTCCGCCTCAGAGTGTGGCCAACGCTCGCGTCCAGGTAATACACCGCCGACGGTCAGTACGGGGCCACCGGACAAATCCCACCCCCTGGTGAACGGACCCCGGCCGGTTGCACTTCGCCGTGGGTCGGGCAGACACGTGGGTCTGCCCCTACGGGGTGGCGGTCGGTGGCGTTGGTGCTGGCCCTGATTCATCGGCCGGCGGCGTCTCGGCCGCGGTAGCCCGCTGACCGCTGCGGTTGTCGAAGGCAGCCTTGAGGTCGATGCCGGTGACCGCTTCGAAGGACTGGACGAAGGCGAGCACGTTGGCGGGCACCACGCTTGAGAGCTTACCTAACGGGTTAGAGCCGCCACCGCCGGTGTCGATAATCGTGAACTTATCGATCTGGCTCAGCGGCCGGGACGCCCCCTCGACCATCTCGGGCAGCTTTTCGACGAAGAGTTGCCCGAGGGTAAGCTGGACCGCTGCCGCTTCATAGGCGTTGAGTGCGGCGGCGAGCCGGTCCTTGCCCTCGGCCTCAGCCAGCAGGCTGGCGCGCTGGCCTTCTGCGACTGCCAGCAGCCGGGCCCGCTCGCCGTCGGCTTCGGCCACCAGCTCCTCACGGCGAGCCTCGGCCTTCGCCTTCGTGACATCGGCCTCGGCTTGACCCACCAGGCGGATCTGCTCGCCCTGGCCGGTGCCGTCGAACTCCAGTTTCTTTGCTTCAGCTTCGGCCATGGTGACCATCGCTTGCCGCTGTCCGTCGGCGCGCATGATGGCCGCCTGACGTTCGGCATCGGCCGGCTTGATGACGGTCGCCTCCAGTTCCCGCTCCCGTCGCATCACCTCCTGCTCCTGCACGGCGATTTGGCCCTGGGTGCGTAGTTGCTCGATACGCACCTCTTCAACCGTCACCTGCTGGCGGGCGGTGGCGTCGGCCAGCGGGCCGGCCTGTTGCGCCTTGGCCTGAGCTGCGTTCACCTCCGACTGATAGTCGGCCATCTTCACGTCGCGGTCGCGTTGGGCCGAGGCGATGTTCGCTTGGGAGATCGCCCGGGCGGTGTCGCCCTCCTGCAGTGCTGCAGACGAGCGAATCATGGCGTCGCGCTGCGCTTCGGCTTCGCCGATCTCGGCGTCCCGCAGCACCTCTGCGGTCCGCCGGCGTCCCAGGGAGTCGAGGTACCCGAGGTCGTCGCTGATGTGTTGCACGGTCAGCACGTCGATGCCGACGCCCATCCGCTCGAGGTCTACCGCCGACTCCTCGGCCACCTTGCTCGCAAAGGCCTGGCGGTCGGCGTTGATCTCCTCGACCGTGAGGATGCCGAGGATCGACCGCAGGTGGCCGGTGAGGGTCTCGTTGACGATGTCGTGAATCTGGGCCCTGGTCATACCCAGAAAGCGCTCGGATGCCGAGCGGACCGAGACGTCGTCGCCGCGAACCTTCACCACCGCCACTGTCTCCACCGATACCGGCACGCCCTCCTTGGTGTAGGCCCCGCCGATTTTCACGCTGATGGTGATGACCTCCAGGCTCAGCAGGTCGATGCGTTCCAGCACCGGCACCACGAGGGTGGAACCGCCCCGCACGATGCGGTACCCGCGCTGTCCCGTGATGACCGCTGCCGCGTTGGGCGGTACCTTGACCAACCAACGGCTGTAGAGGCTGATGGCGACCACCAGCACCAGCAAGACACCGAAGACCAGTATCGCCAGACCAACCAAGTCGGCCGCACGTTGCAGATCGAACATAGGTACGCCCCTCGAAGTTGTTAGTTCTTGGACACTGCAGGCGCCACCAGCAGTGACTCGCCCGCAAGCCCGATCACGCTGACGGTTTGCCCCGGCTGAAGGCCTTCACTGCCGTTGGTGCGTGCCAAGTACACCATGCTCTGTCCCTCTGCTAGCACGCTCACCTCGCCGACCCCGCCGGGGCGCACCGTGGTGACCACCGTGCCCTGCAGGCCGACCAGCGTTTGCCGGCGAGTGTGGGTGCTGCCCTGCGCCCTGGCGAGCCCCATGAGGAACAGGTAGACGACACCGCCTACGGCGAAGAGGCCACCGACCGCGAAGAGCACGCTGACACCATCCGGCACGCCGAGGATGAGCGAGATGCCGCCGCTTGCCCCGAAGCCTGTGGCGCCCGCCGCCATGATGCGCGGGGAGAAGGGGCTGGGCATATCGCCCCCTGCCAGATCGCCATCGCCGCCGGCGGTGATGGTGTCACTCCCGCCGAAGAGGTCGCCAACCAGACCGCTGAGCACGACAAACACCAGGCCCACGAAGAACAAGGTCAGATAGACGAGCACTCAAACCTCCGGCGGCGGAAGAGCCTTCTTCACCAAGGTGCGCACCGGCGGCTACATCCGGCGCAGCGCACCCACACGATACAGCACGCGCGCCAACTCGCCGATGCCCTCGCGGATGGTCCGCTCGTCGCAGAAGGCGAAGGCCAGCCGCATGTAGTTGGTGGCGCCGCCCGAGGGCGAGAATTGGGTGCCGGGATTGTAGCGCACACCGGCAGCGCTTACCTTGTCCATCAGCGCCAGCGTGTCGACACCTTCCGGCAGGGCTGCCCACAGGAACATACCGCCGCGTGGGGTTATGAGCGTCACCTGCTCGCCAAAGTGCTCGTCCAGCGCGCCAATCATCGCATCGCGCCGGCCCTTCAGAATGCCCTTCAGCTCTTGCACCCGCGCGTCCCAGTGCTGTTCCAGATAGCGGCACACGATCATCGGCACCAGAAAGTTGTTGCCGCCGCTCACCTTGCGGGTGGAGAAGGTGTCGAGCAGGCGTTGCGGTGCCGTCATCCAGCCCAAGCGGACGCCGGGGCCCAGGATCTTGGAGAAGGTGGCGCAGTACATCACCCACTCTTTGGCGCCGGGCAGCGATGCGATGGCGGGCGGTACCTCGGCATCGATGTTCTCGTGCACGTAGCAGTCGTCCTCGAAAATCAGCGTCTCGAAGCGCTGCGCGAGGGCCAGCATCGCCTTGCGCCGGTCGGCCGCCAGCACCGTGCCCTCGGGGTTCTGGAAGGTGGGGATGGTGTAGATGAACTTGGGGCGTTTGCCCTGCCGTTGCAGGTCTGCGAGTGTCGCTTCGAGCGCCTCGGGCTGCATGCCGCTGGCGTCGGTGGTCACGCCCACCACGTCGGCGCCCCACTGGCGGAAGTTGCGCAACGACCCGAGGTACAGGTTCTGCTCGGTCACAATGACGTCGCCGGGAGCGATGAGCGTATCCAGAACCGTGCGGATCGCCTCGTTCGAGCCGTTGGTCAGCAGCAGTTCGTCGGCGGTGACATCAATGTCGCGGTCCCGCTTCATGCGCCTGGCGATGAATAGCCGCGCCGGCTCGGGCCCCTGGTCCGGCGGGTAGTAGGAGAGCAGGTGACCCTCCTCGAGGATTGCCTGCTTGGCAGTCTCGGCCAGCAACGGCAGCGGCAATAGATCCACGCCGGGGAGCACCGTCCCGAAGTTGTACTTCCAGTCCTCCTTCGGATTGCGCGGCGGCCCCGGGAATGGGTCAACCAGAAAGCGGTCGTAATCCGGCGCCGACGCTGCGGTCATGGGTGGGGGGCCTCCGAGGGGTGGTGCAGGTACTCTACGCCCGCGGCGTGCGCTCCGCAAGCGGGGGCGCACTGAATCTGCGTCCCGTTGGCCGCCGCCGTGAACGGCGGGCCCGGGTGCCCACGGTGACCGTGCGGGAAATCACCAGCGCGCGGGCAGGCAGGAGCCGGCGTCAGCGACTGGTACAATTTCCGGGTATCCCCCGCAGCGAGTAATCATTGGCAGAAGACACTCCACCACACATATTCCTTGGCCTGGGCAACCCCGGCGACGAGTACGCCGCCCATCGGCACAACATCGGCGCGCAGGTGATCGCGCTGGTCGCGCGGCAGCTTGGCGTGCGGCTCACCGAGACCTGGGGGCAGTCCCGCGCCGTGCGCACCAACTGGGAGGGTCATCCGCTGGTGCTGGCGCGCAGCCGCACCTACATGAACTCCAGCGGCGAGGCGGCGGTGGCGCTGCTACGACGCCTGAATGCGCCGACGCAGCAGCTGATGGTGATTTCCGACGACATGGACCTGCCGCTGGGCGTCATGCGGCTGCGCGCCAAGGGCAGCAGCGGCGGCCAGAACGGCATGAAGTCGGTGATTGCCCACCTGAAGAGTGAGGACTTCCCCCGGCTGCGGCTGGGCATCGGCCGTCCGTATCCGGCCGAGGAGCGCTCGGTGCGCAGCCGCGAGCAGTACGAGAAAGACAACATTCGCTGGCTGTTGGCCCCCTTCACCAAGGAGGACGAGAAGGTGATTGGGCCGTTGCGGGACCGAGCCGCCGAGGCGCTGCATTCGTACCTGGTGGACGGCATCGAGCGGGCCATGAACACCTACAACACGGGATAGCGGCGTGCGTCCTGTCATGCCGACGGCAGGAGGCATCTGGTGGGGTGAGGCGGGTGCTACCCCTGACCTTGGGGAGACGCCGGATGCAAACCTACCGCCGCCGCCCCCGGACAGCGTGGCGATGTACTCGTGTTCGGGGGACACC
>CAXNDA010000084.1:0-7402 GCA_964200875.1 Chloroflexota bacterium
GCCGTTAAGCTCGTTCAGGGCGGCCCTGCCCAGCACGGCGCCCAGGCCAACCAAGGGTACGGCGAACAAGGCCCCCCACATGCCGGCCACTTCGGCGCCGCCGATCAGGGCCAAAATCGTCGCGATGGGATGCAGTCCGACGGCGTGGCCGGTAATGCGAGGGCTCAGCACCTGGCCCTCCACCAGCATCACGACTAGGAAGAACGCCAGCACGAACAGCACCAGTGGGAATGGCTGGAATAGGCTGACGACGAGTGCCGGTATGGATGACAGCAGCGGCCCCACCATCGGTATGAGTTCGAAGCAGAACGCAAGTGCGCCCAACACCAGCGGGAACTGTACCCCCAGCAGCCAACACCCCACGCCGACCCCGGTGCCCACAATGGCGGCAATGGTGAGCTGCCCGCGGATGTAGCCGCCGAGGATGTGGAGCACGCTGGCCTCGAGAAACACGAACAGGCCCTGCCGGCTCGGCGGAATGATGGACGCCAGGTTATTGCGGATACGGCGGCCGTCGACCACCAGGTAGAGGCTGATCACAAGCACCAGGAAGATGCCGACCAACACGTCGGTGACCCCCGTGGCGATTCCCAACCCGCGGCCCAACAACTCGCCGCCGGTGGCCTGCAGCGCGGCGGCGGCGTCGCGCTGCAAACGGTCGAGGTTGACGTCGATGCCGAGCCGGTTGAGCGAATCCTGGACGAACGGCATCTGTGACTGCAACTCTTGGGCGTAGAGCGGCAACTGCTCATTCAGCTGGGTCAACTGCGACACCAGGCTTCCGCCCGCCCACAGCAGCGCGCCGGTGAGCACCAGCAGCAACGCCGCATAGGCAATCGCCGTGGCCGCGCCCCGGGGCACCCCACGCGCCTCGATCCGCCGTACCAGCGGGTCCAGCACCAGCGCTACGAGCGCCGCCAGCACGAACAACAGCAGGATTTTAGTCACCTGCTGGAACACCAGCACCAGCATGTACAGCAGCACACCGCTGCCGATCAACGTGAGCACGACGTCGCGGCTGTGCGCCCAATCGATAGTCACGCTGCGCCGTGGGCGTTGGGTGGCGGGTCCGGCATGGGCGAGGGGGGCAGGTGGCGTTGGGGCAGCGTCTGGGGTGTTGGGTACCGTCATGTCCGTAGGCTCCGAAGAAGAGTGGGCGACCTTGGCGCGCGCACCCAGTGTACGACTACGGCTTGCCCTCGGCCGCACGCTCCAGCATCCAGGATTTAGGAGTTGCGCTCCTGTTCGGCGCGGTGTAGCCTCTAGAACATGAGTGCTACCGCCACCATACACCCCGCGCTCGACGGCCTGCATCCGGCCATCGCGCGCTGGTTCGCCGACAAGCTGGGCGAGCCGTCGCCGCCGCAGCAGCGCGGCTGGCCGGCCATCGCGGCGGGGGGCGACGTGCTGATCGCCGCGCCGACCGGCTCAGGCAAGACGCTCGCCGCCTTCATGTCGTCCATCGACAGCCTGCTGCGGCAGAGCCTGGACGGCACCCTGACCGACACCACCCAGGTCGTGTACATCTCCCCGCTCAAGGCGCTGAGCAATGACGTGCAGAAGAACCTGCAGCAGCCCCTCGCCGAAATCAACGAGGTGCTGCGGGACATGGAGCTGCCGCCGGCCAACATCCGGGTCTCGGTGCGCACCGGCGATACGACCGCGACTCAGCGGTCGCAGATGGTGACCAAGCCCCCGCACATCCTGGTCACCACGCCGGAGTCGCTGTACATTCTGCTGACCTCGGAGCGGGGCCGCCGCATGCTGGCCGACGTGCGCACCGTGATCGTCGACGAGATTCATGCGTTGGCGGGCAGCAAGCGCGGGTCGCACCTCACCCTCAGCCTCGAACGGCTGGACGCGCTGACGCCGCAGCGACCGGTGCGCATCGGGCTCTCGGCAACCCAGCGGCCCATGGCGGCCATTGCCCGGCTGTTGGTGGGCACCCGCCGGGTCGCGCCCGCCGGCACGCCGGCCTGCACCATCGTGGACGAAGGCTACAAGCGGAACATGGACCTGGGGCTCGAGGTGCCCGGCATGCCGCTGGAGGCCGTCTGCTCTCACGAGATGTGGGACGAGATCTACGGCCGGCTGGCGGAGCTGATCGAGGCGGAGCGGACGACGCTGGTGTTTGTGAACACCCGCCGTCTCGCCGAGCGACTCACCTTCCACCTCGCGAAGCGGCTGGGCGAGGATCAGGTGGCCGCGCACCACGGCAGCCTCTCGAAGGAGCAGCGACTGCGGGCCGAGCAGAAGCTGAAGGCTGGGGAGCTGAAGGCGCTGGTGGCGACCGCCTCGTTGGAGCTGGGCATCGACATTGGTAGCGTGGACCTGGTGTGCCAGATCACCACGCCGCGCTCGATTTCGGCGCTGCTGCAGCGGGTGGGGCGCAGTGGCCACAGCCTGCAGGGCACGCCGCGCGGCCGAGTGTTCCCGCTGACCCGCGACGATCTGGTGGAGTGCACCGCGCTGCTAACGGCGGTGCGCCAGGGGAAGCTGGACGTCATCACCATTCCCGAGCAGCCGATGGACATCCTGGCGCAGCAGCTGGTGGCCACAGTGTCGGCGGGCGAATGGGCCGAGGACGATCTGTACGAGCTGGCGCGGGGGGCCTGGCCCTACCGCAACCTGACCCGTCCGCAGTTCGACGAGATCACCGAGATGCTGCACGAGGGCTTCTCCACCGCCCGCGGCCGCTCGGCCACCTACCTGCATTACGACGCCGTCGGCGAGCGCTTCCGCCCTCGCAAGGGCGCGCGGTTGGCGGCAGTGACCAGCGGCGGCGCGATTCCCGACAATGCCGACTACGAGGTGCGACTGGAGCCCGAGAACACGCTGGTGGGCACCGTCAACGAGGACTGGGCCATCGAGAGCATGGCGGGCGATATCTTCCAGCTCGGTGCGTCGTCGTGGCGCATTCTGCAGGTGCTGCCGGGCGTGGTGCGGGTGGAGGACGTGCACGGCCTGCCGCCCACCATCCCCTTCTGGCTGGGCGAAGCGCCGGCCCGGACTGACGAGGTGTCAGCCCAAGTCTCGTGGCTGCGGGAGCAGGTGGCGGACCGGTGCGATGACCTGGAGGGCGCCATGGCGTGGGTGATGCAAGCCGCCGGCGTCGGCGACGAAGCGGCCCGCCAGTTGGTGGAGTACATCGCCGCCGGCAAGCGGGCGCTGGGTGTGGTGCCGACGCAGCAGCGGCTGGTGCTGGAGCGCTTCTTCGACGAGAGCGGCGGCATGCAACTGATCCTGCACTCGCCCTTCGGCGGCCGGGTGAACCGGGCCTGGGGCCTTGGCCTGCGCAAGCGGTTCTGCGTCACCTTCAACTTCGAGTTGCAGGCCGCGGCTACCGAGGACGCCATCATCCTGAGCTTGGGCCCCATGCACAGCTTCCCGCTGGAGGAGGTGTTTCAGTACCTGCATCCCAACAACGTGCGCGATGTGCTCATCCAGGCGGTGCTGCCGTCGCCCATCTTCGGCAACCGCTGGCGCTGGGATGCGAGCCGCGCGCTGGCCGTGCTGCGGTTCAACGGCGGCCGCAAGGTGCCGCTGCCGCTGCAGCGCATGCGTGCGCAAGACCTGCTAGCCTCGGTGTTCCCCGACAGCGTGGCGTGCGCAGAGAACCTGGCCGGCCCCATTCAAGTGCCCGACCACCCGCTGGTAAGGGAGACCATCAAGGACTGCCTGACCGAGGCAATGGACCTGGAGCACTTCACCGCCATCCTGCGGGATATGTACGCCGGCAAGATCGAGCTGATCGCCAAGGACACCACCGAGCCATCGCCCTTTGCCTACGAGGTGATCACGGCGCGGCCTTACGCCTTCCTGGACGACGCTCCGTTGGAGGAGCGCCGCACCCAGGCAGTGGCGATGCGTCGCACCCTCGATGTAGAGCGCACCAGCGACATCGGCCAACTGGACGCCGCCGCCATCGAGCGCGTGTTGCAGGAGGCGTGGCCCCAGGCCGACGACGCCGACGAGCTGCACGACGCGCTGATGCTCACCGGCTACCTGACGGAGTCCGAGGGACGGGGCTGGCAACCGCTGTTCGATGAGCTGCGGCTGGCGGGGCGCGCCACCCGGCTGCGGGGCCCGGGCGAACCGCTGTGGGTGGCGGCCGAGCGACTACCCATGCACCGAGCTGTGCACGGCGACCTGCCTGAAGAACCCGCTGTCGTTGTGCCGCTACGTTCGCGCACCGATTGGACGCCGGAGGACGCGCTGCGAGAGCTACTGCGGGGCCGGTTGGAGGCCTGCGGGCCGGTGACGGTGGCTAAGGTGGCAGGACCCTTGGGCGTGGCACCGGAGCGGGTGGCCGTCACCTTGCAGGCGCTGGAGGCCGAGGGCTTCGCGCTGCGCGGCAGCTTCACCCCCGGCCAGCCGGACACCGAATGGTGTGACCGGCGCCTGCTGGCCCGCATCCACCGCTACACGCTGGATCGCTTGCGGCGCGAGGTGGAGCCGGTGAACGCCGCCGACTATATGCGCTTCCTACTGGCGTGGCACAAGCTCGACGCCGACCACCGCATGGAGGGCGTTGCCGCCCTGGTCGCGATTCTCGAGACGCTTGAGGGGTTCGAGGCTCCAGTGACAGCGTGGGAAGATCACATTCTGCCGGCGCGGCTGCGGCGCTACAGCCCCACCTGGATCGACGAGCTGTGCCTGTCGGGGGAGGTGGTGTGGGGGCGGGTGGCCTCGCCGCCCGAGAGCGCCGGCGCCAAGAGCCCGGCCACCCGCCAGACCCCAGTCGCGCTGCTGTTCCGCGAGAACCTGGCGCATTACCCGCAGCGGGCGCTCGAACAGTTGCCGCTGAGCGGCGTGGCCCGCGAGCTGCTGGAGCGGCTGCAGCAGCGCGGCGCCTGCTTCTTCCAAGAGTTGCAGCAGGCGGTGCGGCAGCTCCCCAGCGTGGTGGAGGACGCACTGGGTGAATTGGTCACCTGGGGATTGGTCACCAGCGACACCTTTGCCGGCCTCCGCACCCTGACGGCGCCGGCCCGCAAGCAGAGCTGGGACCACCATCACCGTGCGGCCGAGCGCGCCGGCGGTTCACGCGCTGCCGGCCTGCTGATGCAGCGGCTCGCGGCGGGCCGCTGGTCGTTGCTGCAACGTCCCGAGGACACTGAGGTGGACCCCGGCGAGCGCACCGAGTTCATCGCCCGGCAGTACTTGCGGCGCTATGGCGTGGTGTTCCACCGCATGCTGCTGCGCGAGAGTGACCCGCCGCCCTGGCGCGACCTGGTGCGGGTGTACCGGCGGCTGGAGGCGCGTGGCGAGATCCGCGGCGGCCGGTTCATCAACGGCTTCACCGGCGAGCAGTATGCGTTGCCGGGCGCGGTCGAGCAGTTGCGGGCGCTACGGCGCGCCAAACCCACCGGCGAGGCGGTCACCGTCTGCGGCAACGATCCGCTGAACCTGGTGGGCATCGTCACGCCGGGGAATCGTATCCCATCGGTGGCGGCCAACCGCATCACGTATCGCGATGGGGTGCCGGTGTCGGCCACCATCGGCGGGCAGGTGGTGTCGCTGCTCACCGCGTTCCAGGTGGAGTCGGCGCTGGCGCTGGCGTAGCACGCGCCGGAGGTAGCGCCCTGACCTCCGGGTCTTGGCGTTGCATGTGTTTCCCACCCTGACGATTGTCCGAAGGCGAAGCGGGGGATGCTTCGGTTCCTCAGCATGACAGGCTGCCTGGGTTGGTTGCCGCACTCGTAAAGTGTCACTCTGGCGTCGGACGAATCCCCCGGCTCGGCCTCGGGTGATCGTCAAGGTCGTTGGGAACGCTAACTACCGCATGTGAAGAGGCCGGCTCCAGGGAGCCGGCCTCTTCACATGCTCCAACAGTTGTCGCCTTACGGGGCGGCCTTGATGTTCTCCAGGTGGGTCCACGAGCCTGAGATGGAGCCGGGGAACAGGTAGTCGGCCACGAACTTGGGGTTCACCGCCACCTGGGTGTCGAGCCAGAACAGCGGGATATTCTGGAAGCTATCGAACGACTTGTTGCCCAAGTCGCGCCAGATGGGGTTCTGCGCCTCTTCGTCCAGAACCACGCTGACCTTGCGGTAGAAGTCGTTTATCTCCGGAGTCTCCACCGCGTTGCCGCGAATGCCGTGAAGGGCTGTCTTGTACACGCGCACGCCGGTCAGCATGTGGGCGGCGGTGCTAATGATGGCCACGTGCCGGTTGAACTCCATGTTCCGCTGCTTGAGGTTCAGCTCGGTGGAATCCATGGTGACGAGCTTGGTATCGACGCCGATCTTGCGCCAATAGCCGGCGACCGCCTCTTGGATGTCCATAGAAGCGGGCACGTCGGTAAGGCGGATCATCAGCATCTCGATGACCAGCGGGTTACGTTCGTTGAAGCCGGCCTCGGCCAGCAGCGCCTTCGCCTTGTCAGCGTCGAAGCCGTACATCTCCGGGAAGCGGCGCTCCCAGTCGGGGTTCCAGCCCTGGCGGGTCGGGTGATAGGTGTCGAGCACCATGTTGGTGGCCTTGCCGCGGAAGAAGGCCTTGTTCAGTTCGTCGCGGTTGACGGCCTTGCTCAGCGCCTGGCGGACCTTGGCGTTCATCATGGGGCTATCGGGGAACTTGTAGCCCTTGGAAGGATCATCCTTGTCCAGCAGGTACTGGCCCCGGAACCCAAGGAAGGTCCGCAGCGCCGGGGTGGTGCCTTTAACCACCTTCATCTGCTGCTGCTCCACCGATGACAGCAGGTCGTCGGGCAGCGGCGCCAGGTGGATCTCACCGGTCAGCAGGCCCGCCATGCGGGTCGAAGGCTCGCCGATCATGCGGAGTTCGAGCTGGGGGAAGTCAGGCGTCACCCGGTAGTGCTTGAAAGGCACCCGGTCGAACCGGATGAAGGCGCTCTGCTGCCGCTCCTTGAACAGATAGGGACCGGTGCCGGCCAGCGGGCGTGTGGCCATGGTGGGGTACACACCGCCGCGCTTGTCGAAATCGGCCTTGCTCACAATCTCGAAGCCGCCGACCATCTGGCTGATGTTGATGAGGAACTCAGCGTCGGGGGTCTTGAGCTTTGCCACCACCTCGTAGTCGTTGACCAGCTCCACGTCCTCAACGAGCGTGCGGAAGATGGGGCCGTTGGAGGCGGTGACGCCCTCGTAGGTCATGTTGGTGTGCGTCATCTTCACGTCTTTCGACGTGAACTCGCCGGCGTTGTCGTGGAATTGCACGCCCTTGCGCAGCGTGAACCGATACGACTTGCCGTCGGGCTCAACCTTCCAGGCCGTGGCCAGTTCGGGCGAAAGCTTGTTGGTCTTGGGGTCGACGCCGATGAGCTTGTCGTACATCGGCCGTAGCTGCACCGCAGAGGGTGCGCCCCAGTGCCCAATGTCGTTACCCTCGGTGCCGATGGGCGGCAATGCCAGCACCACGCGGTCGACCTTTGGCGTCACCG
>CAXNDA010000085.1:0-7378 GCA_964200875.1 Chloroflexota bacterium
GCGGGTCACATCGGCGGCTAGACCGCTGCACGGCATGTGTAGGCAGGCTACGGGCGCGCTCGGTGCCGCCGCCGGAACTCGGAGGCCCACCCACCCCCACCCCAGATGCCTCCTTGCGTCGGCATGACACTGCGCACCTGGGCGCGCAAACGCCCGGCCTTGCGGCCGGGCGCAGAACAATCGACCGGCGTTGCGTTAGGCCTTCGGCTCGCTGGCGAACCCGTTGTTGCGATGCGTGCCATCGCAGAAGGGCTTGGTGGCCGAACCGCCGCAGCGGCACAGCACCGCGCGCTGGTTCTCCACCGCGTACTCCTTACCATCGGTGTCCAGCAACTTGAAGTCGCCGGTCACAATCAGCGGACCATTGGGGCGCACATTGATGTCTGACATTTCGTTCCTCCTCAGAAGTGTTCGTCCAGCTCCACCAGACGCTTACGACAGTTTAGCCAGTTTTCACGCGTTGTGAAAGGCGTCCCACTTGGCCGACGCCACGGTCACACACCGCTCGATGTCCTCGTCCAACAGATAGCGATTGGCCACCATCGCCTGGGCCGCCGCGCGCACCTTCGCCAGATACGCCTCCTTCGACCCGTAACGCTCCTCAATCGAGAGCCGCGGATCGCCCTTGGCCTCGCGTTCCGCCTTGGTGCGCGGCAGCACCAGCGTCGCGCCGAACAGCGGAGCGCCGCTCGTCATCAACCCGCCGTTGCCCATGCTCTCGTGCCGCACGTTCCAGCCGGTGTAGGTGGCCAGCGGTACCGCCACATCGGGCAGGCGAATGCCCGCCACGTCGTTGCGGTCCTCGTCCATCGTGCTCACCAGAATCGGGTACGTGCCCGACTCCTCGGGCGGGTAGCTCAGCACGCCGCGGTCGGGGTCGGGCCCGAAGTCCATCCGCAAGCGCTGTGGCAGGTGCGTCGGCCATGCGCTGCCCGGGATGGCCGTGTACGGCGCCTCCAACGACTCGCGCGGCACGGCGGTCCCCTCGGCAATGGTCGGCACCCGGCTGGGCGGCGGCGCCACGCCCTCCCGCACCCACTTATCCAGCGCGGTCAACAGCGCGCGCATCGCCGGCCGGTAATCCAGCGTGTTCAGCGGCTGCTTGCCCTGAAAGTTGTCGGGAGTCCGGTCGGTCAGCGGCAGCGCGCCGGGGCCATGCTGCGCGCCCGACAGGTAGTACAGGCGCACGTCATCCGGCGGCGAGAAGTCCTTGCTGCCGTCCACCGTGGTGTGGCCCAGCGATGCCCCGCTCCACCAGTACTCCATGCCCGAGTTCGAGTGCACGATCTTGGGCATGCTGCCGTTCGCGCGGGTGCGGTCCAACAGGCCGCGGTTGTCGCCCGATACCGGGTCCGGCGTCGCTTCAAACGCGAAGGGGTAGATGTTGCCGGGCGCCCGCAGAATGTTGGTGCTGGGCTGCCCGAACCGCAGGTTGAACTCGCCCCGGCGCGAACTGCCGATGTGCGCCAACATCCCCTCGAACACCACGCGGCCCGCCTCGTCCTTGTTCAGGCCCCAGTACAGCAACTCTCGCAGCCAGCGGCCGTTCATGCTCTGGCCCCAGGCGTAGGCATAGCGGCAGGTGTCCGCCAGCGGGTTGCCCTCGGCCGCGCTCCCGTACTTCAGGAAAGAGGCCGCATCCCGATACGCCAGGTACCCCAGGCCCACCACCGGCGCGCCGATCGCGGTGTAGGTCAGCTCGTACACCTTGCCCGGTTGCAGCCCGCCCTCCAGATAGAGGTAGTCGGCGTTCGGCGCCGGCTTGCCCTCGACCGCCTTGGCGAACTGCCACTTCGCGCGGGGGATCACCGTCGCCGGCCCGTCCTGATGTTCGCGCACCGTCAGCACGGCATGCGGGTCGTTGAGG
The DNA here is from genome assembly GCA_964200875.1 of Chloroflexota bacterium. Classification (GTDB taxonomy): domain Bacteria; phylum Chloroflexota; class Dehalococcoidia; order SHYD01; family SHYD01; genus SHYE01. Next base: position 1,868 of record CAXNDA010000085.1, read on the forward strand.
TCGGCGGTGGGGTAGGGCTTGTGGCCCGCGTCCGACAGCAGTTGGTGCGGTGTGACGGCGTTCAGCCACCACTGCACGAAGGCCGGGCCGGTCAGCCGCTGGCCGTTCTCCATCGCCTCGGGGAACCACGCCCGGATCCGCTCCGGCGACTCCGGCGGGTCCCACTGGATGCCGATGCTCATCACGCTGTAGCCCATGCGCATCAGAAAGCCGTTGCCGGTATCGACGTCGGGCTCGCCATTCGTGCGGCGCGCGGCGTCACAGAACATCGAGAGCGCGGTCATGTTACCCCGGTTCAGCGAGTCCACCAGCACGCGACCGCCCGGTGGTGGCGTCACCGGCTTCAGCAGGTGGAACTCCGCGCTGTACGGCACCAGGCCCTGAGCATCGGTGGTGACCTTGTCCAAGTCGCAGATCACCGCATGGTCCGGGTGCTTGGGGTCGGCGGTGAAGTGCATCACGCCGGTCAGGAACTCATACGGCCCGGCCTCGCCGAAGGCCTTGCCGCCGTTCAGCGCGCCGCGCTGCTTGATCTCGATGCGGGTAACGGGCATAGATGCCTCCACAGGGCGAGTGAGAGTGGTGGGCGGCCCTGGGCCGCGGGCACGAAAGCACCGTGAGTATACGCAGCGGCCGCCCTCGCCGCAATCAGCCCTTGGGGTTGGGAATGAGGTGCCAGTACTCGGCGACGAAGCCACGCTCGTCAGCGTGGGCGACGTGCTGCACGATGGCCGGTTCGCTGCCCTCACAGCGCCAGTGATACAGCGTGCGGTGGCCAGCAACACCCGCCGGCACCGACGGTGCGTTCGGCTGCTGCTGACAGTAGCGGCGGATGTCCTGGTTGCCGCCGGTCCGCTGGTCGGCGCGGCCGCAGGGCACGTTGGCGGCCACCCCGCAGGCGTACACCTTCCCCTCCATACAACGCCACCGCACCGATTCCACTGCGACACCCTGCGCGTGCAGCGCTGCCGCGATTGCGGGGTGCACGCCGGTTCCCACCGCACGCTGCTCGGGCGCGTCGACGGTGCCCGCGCTCGCGCAGTAGGCAAAGGGGTCGGCAGGCGCGTCGAGCGCGGTGGCGGCATCGGCCGCTTCGGGATGCAACACGCCGTTCATGGCCAAGGCCACACCCCAGCCGGCGGCGATGCCCAGCAAGGTGATGGCCACCAGCACGGCGGCTTTGAGGGTTGGCAAAGGCAGCAGGCTGATCATCTCGCCCCATGCTAGCACGAGGCGCCGGACATGGCCCGTATACTGAACCCATGACCCTGACCGAGCTGCTGCGCGACCTGCCCGGTACGTCGGTGCACGGCCGCATCGACGTACCGGTCACCGGCATCACTGCCGATAGCCGTGCCGTGCGCGCCGGTGACGTCTTCGTCGCGCTGCCCGGCCGGCAATTCGATGGCCACGCGTTCATCGCGGCCGCGGTGGCCGCCGGCGCCGCCGCCATCGTATGCGAGCATCTCCCCGAACCGCTGCCTGCCGTCCCCGTGGTGCTGGTGGCCGATGCGCATCAGGCGCTGGGCATGCTGGCGAGCGCCTTCTACGGCCACCCCTCTCGCAAGCTCAAACTCATCGGCGTGACCGGCACCGACGGCAAGACCAGTACCACCACGCTGACCGCCGCGGTGTTGCGGCAGGCCGGCTGGCGCACCGCCCATCTGACGACAGTCGAGGCGCACGATGGCGTCGCCGCTGCGCCCAACACCGCCGGCTTCACCACCCCACAAGCCGTGGATGTGCAGCGCTTTCTGGCGGGCGCGGTGGCGCAGGGCTGCACCGCCGCCGTCCTCGAGGTGTCGTCGCATGCGCTGGCCACCGGGCGCGTGGCGGGCTGCGAATTCGACGTCGCGGTCTTCACCAACCTTGCCCCCGAGCACTTGGACTACCATCGCACCATGGAGGAATATCGGGCCGAGAAGGGCAAGCTCTTCCTTATGTTGCATGCGCCCAGAACCAAGAGCGGCGTGCCCACCGGCGTGGTCAACGTCGGCGACGCCAACGCAGCCTACTTCCTGAGCCTTGGCCCCCGCTCCATGACCTATGGGTTCGCCAACGCCGACCTGCGGGCCGAGGACGTCCGGTATACCCCCAATGGAACCAGCTTTCGACTGGCCACCCCGGCTGGCCAGGTCACCGTGGGTACACGCCTATTGGGGGCCTTCAATGTCGAAAACTGGCTTGCCGCCGCCGCCGCCGCGCTCGCGGTAGGCGCCGGCCTGCGCCCCATCGTGGAGGCTGCGGCGCGAACCAGCGCACCGCCCGGCCGCCTGGAGCGCCTCATCGTCGACCGGCCGTATCAGGTGTTCGTCGACTTCGCGCACACCCCCCACGGCCTCGCGGCCGCGCTCGATGCACTGCGGCCCATCACGCCCGGCCGTCTCATCGCCGTGTTCGGCCACGCAGGCCGCCGCGACACCAACCACCGCCGCGGCCTGCTGGAAGCCGCGCGGGGCCGTGCCGACACCGTCATCCTGACCATGGACGACCCCTACGACGAGGACCCAGCCGCGATCCTGGCGCAGATGCAGGCGGCCGCGCAGGACCTCGGTTTCAGCGAGGGACGCGATCTCCACACCATCCTCGATCGCCGGGAAGCCTTTCGGGCAGCCTTCGCAATGGCAGGCGCAGGCGACACCGTGCTGCTGGCCGGCCGTGGGCACGAGACCTACATCCCGCTCAACGGCCAGCACATCCCCTTCCACGACCCCACCATCGCCCGCGAGTTGCTGACGCCCCCCGCCCCCTAGCGCCGCCGCCTGCAAGCCGTCGATGTCATGCCGACATAAGGAGGCATCTGGGGTGGCGTGGGGGCAGCCCACGGCCTAACGACGGCGCGCCTGACTGGCGGCTCACCCAGCCTCCCCTTGCTTAGGGCAGCAGTGCCCGAATGGCGGCCAGGTGCTCCTCGCTGGGGGTGCGGCACACCAGCACCGCCTCGTCATAGCCCAGGTCGGCCAGGTAGCGCAGTCGCTGGCGGGCGGTGGCGGGCGTGCAGCGAATGTCGAAGCGGTGAGCCTCCTGCTCGGCGTCGGGCGCATCGAGGTCTACGGTGATATTGGTGACCACCGCGCGCTTGCCACCCAGCTCTCGGAACCGCCGGATCGCTGGCTCCAAGGTCTCGGCGCCCGTGTGGCGGGCCGAGGCGATCCAACCGTCGAACTCCTGGGCTGCCCGTTGGATCCAGCTAGAACCGTGCCAGCTCCCGATCAAGATCGGCGGGCCGCCCAAGGTCGCGGGCCGCGGCGCAAGCTGCACGCCATCCACCACCTCGTGGTTCCACAGCCGCCGCATGATGCCGAGGCTGCTGTCCAGCACCTGCATGCGGCTCTCGTAGTCCTGGCCCACGGCCTCGAAATCGGTGCGGGTGGAGCCGGCGCCCACCCCCAGCAGCAGCCGCTCGCCGCAGATCAGGTGCGCCGTCAGAATGCGGTTCGCCAGCTCCACCGGATGCCGCAGTGGCACCTGCAGAATGCCTGTGCCCACCATGATGCGGGTGGTGGCAGCCGCGGCGGCCGCTACTGCGGTAATCGGGTCGAAGTTGGGAAAGCCGCGCCCGATGTTGTCGAAACTCCACGTGCCATCGAACCCCAACCGTTCCAGCGTCTGCACTTGGTGCACGAAGCCCGGCCCGGTGAGCGGGCTGCCATCGGCGTTAACGGCGGGCAGGGCCAGGCTGAGTTTCATGCGGTCCTTGTGGCGGTACTTGCTACGGCTGGGGCGTGGGGCGGCCGGCGGTCAGCAGCTCCGGCAGTTCGGTCATCCGGTGAATCGTCGGCGCCTTGTGCTTGCGGGTCACCCGCCGGTCGATCATCAGCGCCTGGAAGCCGGCCGCCACCGGGCCCTCATAGTCGGGGCCGTGCGAGTCGCCCACGAACAGGCTCTCTGCCGGCTGCGCCCCGGTGATCTCCAGCGCCGCCTCGTAGATGCGGCTGTGCGGCTTGCGGAAGCCCACCCGCGCGCTCGTCACCACCGCGTCCATGTAGCGGGCAATGCCGATGCCCTCGGCGATCTCCGGCAGCGTCCAGTTGAAGTTCGACACAATGCACAGCTTGAAGCCGTCGGCCTGGAGACGCGCGAGCGCGGGCGGCACCTCGGGGTACACCGTGTAGGTGTCGGCGGCGTCCTGCACGTCCATCAGCTCGCGCACCATCTCCTCGCGCTCGGGGGTGTCGGGAATGCCCAACTTCACCAGAATCTGGCGCTCCAGGTGCGCGCGTAGGTCGTCGTAGCGTTCGGCGTCGCTGCTGTGGTGCGGATGGCTGATGCCCTCCTCGGTGTCCATCTGGCCCCACACCTCGTCGATGTGCGGCCGGACCTCGCGGCGGTCGAAGAAGAAGCCATGGCGGGCGCAGGTGCGCACATAGTTCCACGGCCGCGCCGGGTCGTTGAACGCCAGCGTCCCGGCGAAATCGAAGAACACCCAACGCACCTGTTCGGGGTTCGGTACCATACCTCTATTATCGGGAGTACGGGCTTCGGGCGTCTACTTGAGGGTTGGACCGGATTCGCCGGCTAAAGCCGGGCGGCACCTCAGGCTTTCGGCGACAGACGATGGTGCTTCGTGGCTTTAGCCCGCAGGCGCGAGACCACCAACCCCCTACCCCCCGTAGCTCACCCACTCGCCGCCATCCACCGGCAGCGAGACCCCGGTGATGAAGCGGGCGTCGTCGGAGTGCAGGAACAGCGCGGCCTTGGCCACGTCCCAGGCGGTTCCCATCTTGCGGCCCAGCGGAATCTTGGCGTCGCGGCTGCCCACCACCTCCGCCCGCGGCCGACCCTGAGCTACGCGCGCCTCGATGGCCATCGGGGTGTTCATCAGGCCCGGCAGTATGGTGTTCACCCGCACGCCATAGGGGGCGTTGGCCGCCGCTAGGTTCTGGGTGAGGGCGACCACTGCCGCCTTCATGGTCTTGTAGCCCACCAGGGGGTAGGCCTGCAGCACCGCCAGCGACGAGATGCTGACAATCGACCCCTGGCTCTCGCGCAGCGCCGGCAGGGCGTGCTTGGCGGCCAGCCACGCGCTCTTCAGGTTCACCGCAAAGCTGCGGTCGAAGGCCTCCTCGGTGATGTCGGTGGCCACGGCATCCCCCAGCGCGATGCTGGCGCCGACGTTGTTGTGCAGGATATCGAGCCGGCCGTAGCGGGCCAGCGTCGCCTCCACCAGCGCCTTCACCGCGGCCTCGCTGGTGGCGTCGGTCTGCACTGCCATGCCGGCGCCGCCCTCGGCCACCATCATCCGCACCGTCTCCTCGGCCGAGGCCAGGTCGCGGTCGGCCACCACCACCTGGGCGCCCTCGCGCGCCAGCACTATCGCCGTCGCGCGCCCGTTGCCGATGGTCTCGCCCGGCGTTTGGCCTGCGCCCACCACAATCGCTATCTTGCCGTCTACCCGTCCTGCCATGCTCGTTATCCTGTCCTGGGTTCGCTAGTGGTGCAACTTACTTGTTCTGTCGTCGTCGACGACGAGCCGTTCGATCCCCTCTCCCCTCGCGGGAGAGGGCTAGG
>CAXNDA010000086.1:0-7343 GCA_964200875.1 Chloroflexota bacterium
GGCCGGGGCGGGCCGCAACCAAGCGGACGGTGACCACGCGGCCCGCGATCCGGGGGCCGGGCCATTGCGGCTTGATGCCGTAAGCGACACCCTTCAGCCCATGCCGGTCCATCGCGTCCGACACCGCACACGTGTCGATCTTACCCAGGCGCTCTACGAGTGCATCGCTCATTCGTTACTCCTTAGTGGATAGGTGTTCAATGCCGCCTTGGGCGGCGCGTCGCCGAAAGTATACAGGATGTAGCCGGCGCAACGGCTGGGCGACCAACGTTGTAGCGGCGCAATTCCATTGCGCTTGGCCGAGCGTGACCTGGAAACCCAGTTGCCGTGTACGCATCGGCATCGGTACGGCGTGGTGAATCCCGCCCTACGACGCCACGCTGAATTCTGCTTCGCCACAAGACGCACGGCTTTGGCATGGACCAACGCCCTCGGCACTCGTAGGGGCAGACCCGCGTGTCTGCCCAAGGCCCTTACCCAACGCCGCTTCGGGGGCAACGAGGCAGGTATGGAACCGACACGGGCCATAACGCCACGGCCTGGTGGTTGGACCACGGGGCGTTGACCATTGGTGACGCGTCTGGGCAGACACGTGAGTCTGCCCCTACGGGTGCGCCCGGAAGCTACCGCAGGCCGCAGTGCCGCATGACCACGCGGATGACGTCGTACCCAACTTTGCCGTCGAGCGCCTCGAACACCGGCTTCAACGCATACCCGCCGATCTGCTTGGCGGTGGCCTCTACCCGGCGGTAGGTCGCGGCATCGACCCACGGTGAGAGGTCGGTGGGACGCCGCTCGCTGATGAAATCCTCGAGATAGCCTTCTACCGTGCCCAGAGCTCGCCCCGTCGCTTCGACCACTTCCTCCACGTTGGCGCCACGCTCGAACATGGCGTAGGCGTCGAGCTTCAGGCCGGTTGCGGGACCCGCCGGCTTGGGCCGCGCGGTCACCAGCACCGGGGCCGCCTGCGCCGGGACGTCAGTCGATAGGCCATGCTCGCGGCAATAGGCGGCAATCGCCGCCACCAAGCGGGGACCGAGGTCAGCCAGCTTGCGCTCGCCAATGCCGCGCACCTTGGCCAGTGCCCCAGACGTGGCTGGACGGAGCCGCGCAAGCTCTCGCAGCGTCGCATCGCCCAGAATCACGAAGGCCGGCACCGAACGCTCCTCGGCCAGCGTCAGGCGCACACCGCGGAGGTGGGCGAACAGACCACGGTCGACGCCTTCCCAACCCGCATCCTGGCCGGCCGCTGCCGTCGCCGCAGCGCTGGCCGATGACGATAGCGTGACGCTCACGTCGCCGGACAGCACGGCTTGCGCCGCCGAGGTGAGCGTGAGCACCGGGCGATCATCGTCGGTGCGGCGCAGCAGTCCCTGGTTCACCAGTTGCCGGATGGCGTGCTGCAGGTCGGCCAAGGGCATGCCGCGCAAGGCGCCGTGCTCCGGCAGTTGTTCATGTCCCCGCTCCAGAATGCGCTTGTTGCGGGCGCCGGTCAGCACCTCTGCCACATAGGTCACGCCGAAGGGCACCCGCAGCGAGGCCACGCACTGCAGCACTGCGCGGGCGAGATCGGTGCCGTCGTGCCCGGCCGGCCGCTCATCGAGACACACGTCGCACGCGCCGCAGTTCTCCAGGGGGTACACCTGTCCGAAATAGCCTGAGAGGGCGGCATGCCGGCACTTCTCGCTGGACGCGAAACCGGCCATGTCCCGCAGCAGCGCCCGTTGAGCGGCAAGGTTTGCGGCGTCGCCACCGCCCATCGTGAGCAGCCGCTCCCAACGCGCCAGGTCGGCGGGCGCGGTGAACAGCACGCACTCCGCCTCCAGGCCATCGCGGCCGGCCCGGCCCGTCTCCTGCTGGTACTGCTCCACCGATTTGGGCAGGGCGGCGTGAATCACGCAGCGCACGTTCGAGCGGTCGATGCCCATGCCGAAAGCCACCGTCGCCACCACCACATCCAACTTCTCGGCGGCGAAGGCCTCCTGAGTCTTGGAGCGCGCAGCGGTGTCCATACCGGCATGGTAGTGCGCAGCCCGCACGCCCCGCGCCCGCAGCGCCGCCGACAGCCGCTCGGTATCGTCGCGGCTGATGCAGTAGACGATCGCTGCCTCACCCTGGTGCCGCTGCAGCACCTGCACCACCTGGGCGTTCAAATCGCCACGCTCCAGCACCCGGTACTGTAGGTTCGGGCGGTCGAAGGTGCCGACAAGTACTTCAGCGTCGGCAAGACCCAGTTGCGCGATGATGTCGGCCCGCACCCGTTCAGTGGCCGTGGCCGTGTAGGCATGGATCGTCGCACCGGGGAACGTGGTCTTGATGGTGGCCAGCCGGCGGTACTCGGGCCGGAAGTCATGCCCCCACTGACTGATGCAATGCGCTTCGTCGATGGCGAAGGTCCGCACTTGCAGGCGCTTGGCCTGCTCGAGGAACCAGGGAGTGAGCAACCGCTCGGGAGCGACGAACAGCAGGCGATAGGCGCCGGCCGCGATGCCGCGCTCCACCACCCGCCGCTCGTCGTCGGTCATACCGCTGTGCAGCGCCGCGGCAGGGTACCCGCACGCGGTCAGGCCGTCCACCTGGTCCTTCATCAAGGCAATGAGCGGCGACACCACGACGTCGGTGCGGCCGGCCACCGCGGGGGGCACCGCGTAGCACAGCGACTTACCGCCGCCCGTGGGGAGCACGACGAGCGAGTCGCGATGGTGAAGCGCCGCCTCAATAGCCTCGGCCTGCAGCGGGCGGAGGGTGTCGTACCCCCAGTAGCGCAGCAGCACATCCAGAACGCTGGGTTGAGTTGGGGTAAGCGTTGGCATGGGGCGATAATACACCAACTAGCACATGTGTACTAGTACCATTTCCTTCGATTCATGCCCCGATCCGTCGGCTGCAGCCGACGGATCCTCTGTGTGGACGGCCTGATAAACCAAAGCATTGAGTACACTTATGCCGAGGCGCCGCCACACACCAATCGCCCATCTCGCAGCACCGGCACCACGTCGAACACATCTCGCTGGGCGCAGGCGCACAGGTCGGGCTCGAAGTCGGGGCGATCGCGGGCCGAGGCCGAGGCCTGCAGCGCGCGCAGAGGGTCGGCGGCGTAGGGCGCGGCGGCTTGCATCGCGATTTGTGCGGCGTCGGTGGGTAGGGCGGCGGCACCCACCAGCGCTGCTAAGTGCGTTGCCATCAGGCCGGCCACCACGGTGTCGTCGAGCACCGGACGGCGGCCGCGGCCCGAGCACGCGAACACCACCGGTCGACCGGCACGATGGGCGTGCTGCACCACCGCCTCCAGGTTCACCAGCGCGGCCATCAGCACCTCCGCCGCGCCCGCAGCGGCGTGGAGGGTCGCAGTGCCGTTGCTGGTGGTGAACACCACCAGCCGTCCGCCGACATCTGCACGAATGTACTCGCTCGGCGAGTTCCCGAGGTCGAAGCCGGGAATGCGCAGCCCGCCGCGCTCGCCGCCCAAGAGCGGCTGTTCGCTGGCGAGCGCTGCAGCGGTCCGGCGGGCGACCGCCACCGACACCACGGGGATGACGCCGGCGCAACCGTTGGCCAGCGCGGTCGCAACGGTGGTGGCAGCGCGAATCACGTCGATGACCACGACGGTGGCGCCGACCGGCCGAAGCCGCCGCAGTTCCTGGGGGGTGAAGGTGACGTCAATGTGCATGTGCGATATCCAACACTCATTCCCAACGCTTATGCTCGCTCCCGCCTCAGCCATCCATTGCCCAGCGCTCGCTTTCGTTAGACAATAGCGCAACGTATGGCTGAACAATACCTCTTCGACAACGTCTCCGAACTCACGGCCGGGTTCCGCGGTGTGCCCGGCAACCGCACCTTCTACATGCTGGCTGGGCAGGGCGACACTTGGGTGCGCTTCTGGCTGGAGAAGACCGAGCTGGCCGCGCTGGCCGAAACCATCGATCAGGTGCTGGCGCAGCAGGCCCGCGGCGCCACCCGCCCCGATTGGGTCGACGCCGACCCCAACCAACTGCTGTCGAGCGTGGAGCCGGTGTCGTCGCCCGCCGCCGACTTCCAGGTGGGGCGGCTGGGCGTGGCACACGACCCGCAGCGCGACATGCTGGTGGTGGTGGTGCAGGAGGCAAGCGCCGGACGGCCGGTCACGCTCCAGTTCTTTGCCACCAAGCTGCAAATGAGCGCGCTCAGCAAGCGTATTGCCGAGGTTGTGGCATCGGGGCGGCCGCTGTGCCCGCTGTGCAACCAGCCCATGGAGGACGGCCACGTGTGCGTGCGCTCCAACGGTCACCACAAGGTGACCGAGTAGGGCTGGGGCACGTGGCAACCGCGGCCGACTACAGCGATGTGCTGGGCCCGGAGTACGAGCAGGCGCAGACTCCCGCCGACCCCGACTGTCCGCCCGCGTGGTTGCCCGAGTCACCATTGGCGCTGCAACTGCTGGCAAACGCCGACATCACTGCCATCGATCTCGCGCCTGATGGTTCGAATTACACCTTCGTGGCCCAGCTTGATGGCGGGCCGGCCGGCAAGTGGCTGGGCATCTACAAGCCCCGGCGCGGCGAGATCCCGCTGCGCGATTTCCCCGACGGCACGCTGTACAAGCGAGAGTACGCCGCCTATGTGGTGAGCGAGGCGCTGGGCTGGGGGTTCGTGCCGCCGACGGTGCTGCGCGAGGGCCAGCACGGCGTGGGCACAATGCAGCTGTTCATCGCTTCGGTGCGCACCGAGAACTACTTCAGCTTTCGCGAGCAGCGGGTAGACGACCTGCAACGCATGGCGCTGTTCGACGCGCTGGCCAACAACGCCGACCGCAAGGGCAGCCACTGCCTGCTGGGGCTCGACGGCCGGATGTGGGGCATTGACCACGGCCTGACCTTTCACCACGTGCCGAAGCTGCGCACGGTTATCTGGGACTATCAGGGTGACCCCATTCCGCAGCCGTTGCTGGCCGACCTCGACCGGCTGCTGATCGACCTGAACAGCAAGAGCGACACGCACCAGGCGCTGGCCGATTTGTTGCACCCCGTGGAGCTGGAGGCGCTGGCCCAGCGTTGCCGCGTGCTGCTTTCGGAGCGCATTTACCCGCTGCCGGGGCCGTATCGCAGCGTGCCTTGGCCCCCGCTGTAAGACGGGGAGACACCCACCGATAGCTGATTATCCGCTCGTCCTTCGAGGGCCTCAGGATGAGCGGGATGAGAACTCGACTGTCGGATTGTTGCCTACCGAAAGAGCCGTAGCTGTTGCTGCGCCCACTTCAGGGCGTTGACCACCGGCTTGGCGAACTCGCCGGGGCGTGGCGCGCCGTACATGTGGGTGGCGATGTTCCACGCCATCTCGGGGTTGCCGGCCACGATGGCGCCGCGCCAGTTCTGGTAGCCGGCCGCTGTCGTCCCGCCGGCGCCGGGCTCGAAGCGCTCCAGCGGCGCCCAGGGCTTGGTGCGATCCGGGTGGGTGAGCGGGATGCCGCCCGCCTCGCGCACCAAGAGCACACCGCCAGCCACGTCCCATATCTTGGGGGATCCGAAAACCGAGTACTGCAGGGTGCCGTCGGCGGTCAGCGCCAGCTCCACCGCGATGCTGCCGAGGGTGCGCACCTCACCGTGGTGGTTGCGGACGTCGCCGTTGAACCGGAGGCGGCGCCAGTAGCCGCCAGGCAGGCCGCTGAGGTGGTCGGCCTGGGGGGTCGCGTCGTGGGCGACGTGGACGCGGTGGCCCTCGAAGAAGCAGCCGCCGCCGAGGTGGGCGTGGTAGACGCCCTGTTGGAGCAGGCCACTGGTGGGCACGAACACCGCCCCGACGATGGGCATGCCGCGGTAGAGTACGCCGACCGATACCGCGAAGAAGGGCAGGCGGTTCAGGAAGTTGGTGGTGCCATCCAACGGGTCGAGCACCCAGAGGTAGTCGGGGTCGGCGCCATCGAGGTTGTTGCCCTCTTCGCCCAGGATGCTGTGGCCGGGGTAGCGTTCGTGGATGGCGGCGTGCAGGTACTGCTCGCTCTCGCGGTCCACCACGCTGACGGGGTCGCTCTTGCCGCTGCCCTTGTACTCCACTTCGACGTTGGTGCGGAAGTAACGCAGCAGGATGGCGCCGGCCTCTCGGGCGAAGTGGGCGGCGTCGGCCTCGAGTTGCGCGAGGGTGGCGGGGTCGGGGATGAGGGGGGATTTTTGTGGGTTAGGTTGGGTCACGCGTTTGCCTGTTCGCCTACGGGGAGGCGCGGGAATCCCACCCGCCCACCCACATTCACTTAAGGGAACTGAGGGGACACCCCTCAGACTCCCTGCCAAAGAGGGTTGCACCCTCTCTGGACTCACCCGCCGGCCACCTCGGCTCCAGCTCACGACCTTCCGCACGCCCGAAGCATGGCACCGAACCCGGCACGAAGGGATTCCTCGCGCACTCGGAATGACAGACGTCCCCTACGCCGGGTGCTTTCCCAGATACTCGCGGATTTCCCAGAAGGCTTGGGTGGTGTTGCGGCCGCCGGGGGCCGGGCGGCGTCCCATGGAGGGGACGTTGACCACCAGCAGGGTGGGGCCTTCCTCGGCCAGCACGGCCGGCAGCTCTCGCTCGAGGGTCGCCAGGTCGGTGTAGTTGTGGGCGTGGGGGTAGCCGGCCGCCAGCGCCATTTGGCAGAAGTCGACTTCGCGGGAGCGCGGCACGGGCTGGCCGCCGGAAGTGTCGTAGGCCCCGTTGTTGTACACGACGTGCAGCAGGTTCTTGGGCTGCTGGACCGCGATGGTGACGAGCCCGCCGAGGTTCATCAGCATGGAGCCGTCGCCGTCGAGCACCCATACTTTGCGGTCGGGGCGGGCCAGCGCCAGGCCCAGCGCGAAGGACGAGGCCTTGCTCATGGCGCCGGTCCAGGGGATATCGAGCTCGGCGTTGGTGGAGACCTGCGGCCAATCGACCCGGGTGGTCATATGCATCACCACCATCTCGTTCGTGCGGCGCTTGGCCAGCGCGCCCAGTGCGTCCAGACACTCAATCATTCGCCGTACTCCCTGCCCACCAGAATGGCCCGGGTATGCCGGGTGTCGATGGCGGCTCTGTACTCTTCGCTCACCCGGTGCAGCTCGCTATCGTCCTGCACAATCTGGTAAGGGATGCCCCACACCTTGAGAATGGGCTCCATGAACACCGCCGCAGAGTCACCGCTGCGGCCGCCTGCGCCCTGGTAGCCGCGGTAGCCGATGAGCACCAGCAGCGGCACGCCAATATCGAGGCAGACGCCACGGACGGAGTCGCCCGACTCGAAGAAGCCGGTGGACTGGATGAGCACCACGGGCTTGGCGCCACCGGCGATGAGCCCGGCGGCGATGGGCATGCTCTCGCCCTCGCGGCACACGGGCACCAGGTGGATG
>CAXNDA010000087.1:0-7329 GCA_964200875.1 Chloroflexota bacterium
ATCCGTTCCAGGCGCCCTATGGCGGGCCTAACTTCTATCAGTTCGGCGATGACGTTCGGTATCGCATCAACATCGATAACAATGGTGACGCTCGGGAGGACATCACCTTTGAGTGGGGGTTCCGCACCCACATCAATAACACCAAAACCTTCCTCTACAACACAGGGCCCATCACGTCGCTCACCGACCCCGATTTCAACATCCGTCAGAAGTACGACCTTTGGGTAACGCGGGAAGCCTCGAAGGTTGCAGCAGTCGAATACGATGACGAGGGGTCCGTCGTGCAGGGCATCGTCCGCAAGCAAATCGGCAAAGACTTGCTGGTGCCGCCCGTCAATGTCGGCCCCAAGTCGACCCCGAACTACGATTCGCTCGCGAACGCCGCCATCTATCCGCTGGAAGGCGGCATCAAGGCGTTTGCTGGCCAGCGCGATGACCCGTTCTTTGTAGACCTTGGCGCGATCTTCGACCTGCTGACCATCCGAAAGCTGCCCGGCGATACCGGCGGCGGCGTGGATGGCCTCGAGGGTTTCAACGTGATGACCCTAGCCCTGCAGGTACCCATCGAGTTGTTGACAGCGAACGGCAAGAAGCCGGTCGACGCGAACGACCCGAACGCTGTTATCGGCGTGTGGAGCCAGTCGCTCCGGCAGCATATCAACATTAAGGGTGAGGGCTCAGGCATCTGGCTGCCGGTTTCACGCCTTGGTATGCCGCTGGTGAACGAAGTGGTGATACCGCTGGCGCAGAAGAACCGCTTCAACTCGTCCAGCCCACACCAGGATGCCCAATTCCTCAGCAACGTCACCGACCCAGAACTGGCCCGGCTGCTCAAGGCCCTGTACGGCATTCAGGTGCCGCCCACGCCCCGCGATGACCTCGTGGCCATCTTCCTCACTGGCCTTGATGGGCTGAACAAGCCGGCCGGCGTCACTCCCAGCGAGCAACTGCGGCTGAACATGGCGGTTCCGCCCACCGCAACCCCGAACCCACTGGGTGTGGTTGCCGGCGATAACCAGGGCTTCCCCAACGGCCGCCGCTTGGCCGACGACGTGACCGACGTCGCTCTCAAGGCCGTTGCGGGCGCAGTGTACCCGCTGTTCCACCCAGGCTTCGTGCCCGACCCGCTGGCCGGCCGGCTGGGTGACGGTGTGGATGCCAACGACAAGCCGTTCCTGCCCACGTTCCCCTACGTGGCTTCACCCTGGTCCGGCATCAACTAGGAAAACGGAGAGGGGGCGGCAGCCAAAGCTGCCGTCCCCTCCCGGCACAATCACCTCTCGGGATGGACATCATGAAACAGCACTGGCTTCCTCTGCTTACCATCGCCATAGTGGTCGCGAGCACGTTCATGGTCGGGTCGACGCTGGGGGCCGTTCTGCAGTCTTCGGCATCGGCCGGCCCTAGCGAGTTTGCGGCCCCTCTGACGCATCAGAGCTTCGCCGACCGCGCCGACGCGGTGATCGACCGGCTGCAGCGGCGAGTCTCCAGCCTGCCGGACGATGCCGGCGCATGGACGGCCCTCGGTGGCGCCTACCTCGGCAAGGCCCGCGAAGCTGCGGACGCCCGGCTGTACGGGAAGGCCGAGGAGGCCTTTACCACCGCCCTGCAACAGGACTCCTCGGCGGTGGAAGCGATGGCCGGCCTCGGGCAGCTCGCACTCGCCCGGCACCAGTTTGCCGAGGCGTTGGAGTGGGGGGAACGTGCCCGCACCATCACGCCTGCAGCGCCTGCGGTCCACGGCGTACTGGGCGACGCCTACGTGGAGCTTGGGCGATTTGACGAGGCGTTCACTGCGTTTCAGACCATGGTTGACCTGCGGCCCGATCTCAGTTCCTACGCCCGTGCCTCCTACGCCCGTGAACTGTTAGGCAACATAGATGGCGCCATTGAGGCGATGGCGCTGGCTGCTAGAGCCGGCGGCATTGTCGGCGAGCCCGCGGCATGGGCCTGTGTGCAGTTGGGCAACCTCTTGTGGGACTACCGGGCGGATGCAGCCGCTGCACAGTCCGAGTATGAGCGCGCGCTGTTCGCCTATCCCGACTACGCCGCAGCCCATGCAGGTCTGGCCCGGGTGGCGGCGGGCCAGGGCGACCTGCCCGGCGCCTTGCTGCGAGCCACGAACGCGGTGACGTACCAGCCCACGACCGAACATCTGATACTGCGGGCGGACGTGCTGCAGGCCGCTGGGCGTCCTGCAGAGGCTGCGAGACAGCGGGCACTGGTGCGCTCCGTGGACGCTCTATCAACGGCCTCCGGAGCCGATAGCGACCTGGAGATGGCAGAGTTCGATGCTGACTTGGCCTTCGAACCAGACGCGACCTTCGCGGCAGCTAAGGCGGCCCACGCGCGCCGTCCCGGCGCAAAAGCGGCGGAGGTGCTGGCCTGGGCGGCCTTCCGCGCTGGTGCCATTCCCGAGGCCCAGGCGGCAATCGCCGCGCCGCTGGCGCTGGGTGTCAGCCATCCGCTCACGCTGTATCGCGCCGCTGCGATTGCCGCTGCCGCTGGCCAGCGAGACGAGGCCTTGGCGCTGGTTGACCGAGCCCTCGCCGCAAACCCCACGTTCTCGATCCGCTATGCTGAAGAGGCCGCTCGACTGCGGGATGCCCTGCAGACTGGAGTCGCCCAATGAGCGTCGCTACCCGCCATTTCAGCGGCATCCTGCGCCTGACGGCTGCCGCCCTGGTTGCAGCAACCGGCATCGCCCTGCCGGCCGCACCCGCAGCCCAGGCACACCCTTTGGGCAACTTCAGCGTCAACCGCTACGCCCGCATTGAGCTGACCGGCGGGACCGCCCAGATCCACTACGTGGTGGATATGGCCGAGATCCCCACCTTCCTCGAGCTGCCGCTCATCGACAGCGACCAGGACGGCCGCTTGAGTGACGACGAAAAGCGACGCTATGGGACCGACAAGGCAGAGCGGCTTCGTGCCGGCCTAACCCTGACGGTGAACGGAGACCAGGCGCCACTGGCGTTGGGGCCCACCCGCATCAGCACCTTGCCGGGCCAGGGTGGGCTCGAAACGCTGCGGTTTGAGACCCTCTTCGTCGCCCAGCACGCCGCCGCCACATGGCAGGCGCGCTTTGTCGACAACAACGAACCGAATCGGCAGGGCTGGCGTGAGATCATCGTGCAGGGGGCCGAGGGCGCGTCGCTCATCCAGTCCTCGGTGCCCCAGCATGACCTGAGCGCCGCACTCACCCAATACCCGGACCCCGATGCGCAGAACGCCCTCAATGTGCGGGAGGCGCAGTTTGTGGCAACCTTCGCCACTGGCGCTCAAGCTGGCGGAGGGCAACTGCCCGCGCTGGCCACCGGTAGCGTCGAACGCGGGATGGGCTCGCTGCCGATGCCACTGCCGCTTTCTACCGACATGACGCTGGCCACGATGCTCCTCGCGCTGGCGGCGGCGGTGGTCCTGGGCGCCGTGCATGCGCTCTCGCCCGGCCACGGTAAGTCGGTGGTCGCCGCCTACCTGGTGGGCTCCCGCGGCACCGTGCGTCAGGCAATGTTTCTCGGGCTCACCGTGACCGTGACGCATACCATCGGCGTCTACGCGCTGGGTGTGGTCACCCTGGTGGCCTCCGCCTGGATCTTGCCGCAACAGCTGTACCCGGTGCTCGGCCTCGTCTCCGGCGTAATGGTGCTGCTGGTCGGCCTGTCGCTGCTCCGGACCCGGCTGGTGTCGGCGCTGCGTAGCCCGGCCGGCGGCATGCACAGCTCGCACCGCCATGAACCCGGGCACGACGGACCCACCGCGGAGCATCACCGTAGCCGCCGCGAGCACCCAACCCACAGCCATGAAGACCACCCGCATGGTCACGATGGTGAGCACGGGCACAGCCACGCGCCGCTCAGCGCCGACGGGTCGCCGTTGGGTATGCGGGGGCTGCTGGCGCTGGGTGTTTCGGGCGGGCTGGTTCCGTGCCTATCGGCGCTGGTGGTCATGCTGTCGGCCATCGCCTTGCACCAGACCGGGCTGGGCTTGCTGCTCATTGTGGCGTTCAGTCTGGGGCTGGCAGGTGTGATCACGGGCATGGGGGTGCTGTTGGTGCTCACCCGCGACCGCATCGGCAGGCTTCAGTTGCGCCTGCCCGACCGGGTGCTGCAGCCGGTGTTGCGCACGGTACCGGTGGTGGCCGCGCTGGTGGTGGTGGCGGTGGGTGTGGTGATGACGCTACGTGGGGTGACCGAACTCTAGCCGGCGGGGCGCCGCAGCTTCGAGCGGTCGACGCTGCGGGTGCCGCCATCGACCGCCAGCGAGGCGCCAGTGACGAAGGCTGCGGCGTCCGAGGCGAGAAAGACGGCGGCCCCGGCGACGTCCTGGGGCGCCCCGATCCTGCCCATCGCGACCTGCGCCGAGAGCCCCGCCGCCTCATCGGCGCTGCGGACCGAGGCCGATCGTTCGGTCTCGATGACTCCAGGCAGAAGGCTGTTGACGCGCACAGCCGGCCCCCACTCAGCGGCCATACTCACCGTCAGATGGATGGTGGCCGCCTTGGCAGCACCGTACAGGGCGAAACCGAGTTGAGGCGCTCGCCCGGCCTGCCCCCCGACCGAGCCAATGTTGATGATCGCGCCCTTCCCCTGGCGCTGCATCACCGCGTTCGCGGCCCGCGCGGCGAGGAACACACTGCGCGTATTGAGCGCGAAGCAGCCGTCGAAGTCCGCCATCGCAAGATCGGCCAATGGGCCCCGGCGGAAGCCATCGCCATAGCTGGCGCCCGCGTTGTTCACCAGCACATCGATGCGTCCGAACTCGGCGAGCGTTGCCGTGACGAGCTGGTCGATGCCGGCAGGAGAGGTCACGTCAGTCACAACCCCGAGCGCGTGGCCGCCCTCTGCGCGGATGGCCGTGCACACAGCGTCGATTCTGTCCTGCCGGCGAGCTGCCACCACTACGTTGGCGCCGGCCCGCGCCAGTCCAAGCGCAATGCCACGGCCGATGCCGGCGCTGCCGCCGGTCACGATGGCGACGCGGTCGGTGAGGTCGAAGGGGTTCATCTGGTCCTTGTTGCAGTGCTAGCGAGTGGGTGCACCAAGGGTACCTGCGGCCACGCCACCAGGCAACAAATGCGGGTGTCAGCGGCGGCTGCCCGCCGGGGCTATTTTGCAAGTGTTTAGTTGACCATAGAGAGGCAGCGGGAGACACTGAGATCTCCGGCACAGGCGTTGGCTATTTCCGCGTTGTGCCGACTGTAACTATCAGAGGCCATCCATCTCGCTGCGGCGTGTGGGAGGCGCAACCACCCGTGGGCAGGAGGTTGGCGATGACGACAGTGGCAACGGGCACATACACCTATCAGGATAAGAAGCTCGGGGATACCACGCCGCTTGTGGTTGAGACCGCGCCCGACGTTTTCTATCCAACCTCCACCACGGTGCTGCTGTTGCGGGCCACTCGGCGTATCCTTACGCCCGCGCCGGTCACCACGCTGGACCTCGGCTGCGGCTGCGGCTGTGGTGTCGTGGCCCTGGCTATGGCAACGCACCTGCCTGCGGGCTCAACGGTGGCGGGATCGGACTTAAGCGCCAACGCCGTGGGCCTCACCAGTCGCAACGCCGCCCAGCTTGGCCTGCCGGTCGAGTGCCGGGCCGGCAGCCTGTTCGAGCCGTGGGAAGGCCGCCGGTTCGACCTCATCGTCGATGACGTTTCGGGCGTGTCCGATGTGGTTGCCGAATCGTCCGGTTGGTTCCCCCTCGGCGTCCCTGGCGATGCCGGCCGTGACGGCACCCGTTGGATCTGCCAGGTGCTGGAACAGACTCCACGCTATCTGGCCCCTGGTGGCCGCTTGGTGTTCCCGGTGCTAACGCTTTCAGACGAGAGCCGTATTCTGGAGTGCGCCCGCCAGCACTTCGCCACGGTCGAGCTGCTGGACGAGCAGTGGTATCCCTTGACCGATTCCCTCGAAGCGTTGGCCCCGTTGCTGGCCGAGCTGGAGGCCGAGGGCCTGATCACGCTCCGCCGCCAGGGCAGCCGCACCCTCTGGGCGGCCAAGATCTACCTGGCACAGTAAGCACGGTCCACCGCTAAACGGAGAGGCCCATCCGTTCAGGATGGGCCTCTAGCGTGCACGTTAGTATCCGGGGCTATTCCAGGTAGTCCTTCAGCTTCTTGCTGCGGCTGGGGTGCCGCAGTTTGCGGAGCGCCTTCGCCTCGATTTGGCGGATGCGCTCGCGGGTGACGCCGAACTCGCGCCCGACCTCCTCCAGCGTGCGGCTCCGGCCGTCGTCGAGCCCGAAGCGCAGGCGCATCACCTTGCGCTCCCGTTCGGTCAGGCTCAGCAGCACGTCCTCCACCTGTTCCTTCAGCAGTTGGTAGCTGGCGGCTTCGGCGGGGGCCAGCGCCGACTGATCCTCGATGAAGTCACCAAGGTGGCTGTCTTCCTCGCCGATAGGCGTCTCGAGCGAGACCGGCTCCTGCGACACCTTGATGATGTTGCGTACCTTCTCGGCGGGCAACTCCAACCCGCGGCCGATCTCCTCCGAGGTGGGCTCCCGGCCGTACTCCTGCACCAGGCGGCGGCTGACCCGCACCAACTTGTTGATCGTCTCCACCATGTGCACCGGAATGCGGATGGTGCGAGCCTGGTCGGCGATGGCCCGGGTGATGGCCTGCCGGATCCACCACGTGGCGTAGGTGCTGAACTTGAAGCCCTTGCGATAGTCGAACTTCTCGACCGCTCGGATGAGGCCGATGTTGCCCTCCTGAATCAAGTCCAGCAGCGACATGCCGCGCCCGATGTAGCGCTTGGCCACGCTGACCACCAGGCGGAGGTTCGCCTCGGTTAGGCGTCGTTCGGCCTCGTCGCCCTCACGGCGTACCTGCATGAAGTAATCGCGCAAACCGGGCTGATGCGGGAAGAAGATCTCCTTCAGGTCGGGCCGGCCGAACAGCGACACCAGGTCGCGTTGAGCCTCTTCCTTGACCACCTTTAGCAGTACGCTCTCCAGAATGTGGCTGGCGATGGAGACCCGGACGAAGACCTCGCCGTCCTCCTCGTCAACTGCGCCCTGGGTTTCAGCAACCCGGGCCCGCATTTCCTGGCTCATCTCGTTGTCCAGGGCGTGGCGTACGGCCTTCAGCGCCATCAGCTCGGCCAGGGGCAACGTCGCGTCGACTTCCAGCACCGTACCCAGGTTGCGCAGCGCGGCGTCGGCGTCGCGTACATGGTCGACCAGCGCCAGCACGATATCGAGCGGGGTGGGGGAGACCCCGTACTCCTCGCGCCACAACTCGTCGAGTTGCTCCAGGTACTGGCCCTCCTCCATCTGGCGGGCCAAGCGCTTCTCGTCGGCCGCCGTCAGCAGGTACACCCGGCCGATC
>CAXNDA010000088.1:0-7242 GCA_964200875.1 Chloroflexota bacterium
GGAGGAATGACTCGATTCCCCTCCCTAGCAGGGAGGGGCTAGGGGAGGGTTGAAGTCTTGGCCTAAGCCAACGCTCGCGTCGTTTCTTCGAACCACCTCAACCGGCCCTACGCCGTCTCGTTCCACCATAGCTTCACGCATTCCAACTCGAAGGCGGAGGCGTCGGCGTAGGGGTCGGGCTCAGGCGTGCCCTCGGGCACGGAGACGGCCACCCGGATGATGTAGTCCTCGCCGGCCTCCGCGCGCCGCTGCACAGCGATCGCTGCTTCGGGGGCTCGCTGGTTCTCCACCGCCGAGAACGTAGTGTACGGCCCATCGTAGATGGTCACCCGCTCGGACCCCGTCTTGTAGTACGACTCTACCTTGACCATCGCCTCGGCGGGCAAAGCTCCCCCGCCCACAGCGTCCATCCACAGCCTGAAAGCGGCGCCTCGGTGCTCGGTGGTGGGCCCCACCAGAATGAACTGGAAGGGCGCACCGTCCGGCCCACGCTCGGGCACCCGCAGCTCCCAGCCCGCGGTCACCCGGCCGTCGGCCGCCTCCCGGAACTCGCCGTATAGCTCGGGAGACTCGCGGCAGAGGGTGTAGTTGGCATCGGCGTACAGCGGCAGTGCGTCGCTCATCCCGCGGCCCCGGCCGGCGCCGCCAGCTCCGACCCGGCATCCGGATTCAGCGCTCGCAGCTTGGGCATCACGTGCTCGGCGAACAGCCGCTTGGAGTTCATCACGTGCTGGTGGCTGTTGCTGCCCACCCGGAACATGCCCAGAAAGTGGCCGTAGCCCGAGGCTTCGGCGTCCTTCTTCAGCCAGTCGGCCACATAATCGGGGTCGCCGCAGACAATGAAACCGTCCTCGCGCAGCTTCTCGAAGGGCGCCCCCGGCCCCGGCATGCCCGCGCCCGGATGCTTGCGGAAGTCGAACGAGCGGTCGGTCTGCACGCCCGGCACCGGGGCCGACACCTGCACGGGACGGCTGAAGGTGGCCAGCCGCCGCACGTACATCACGGCCTCGCGGCACTCCTCAATCGCCTTCTCGGTCGTCTCGGCCACGTGCACATAGCGGGCGCCGATCAGGTGCTGCGGGCCGGGCTCCCAGCCGTACTGTTCACGCGCCACCTGCTTGTAGTAGTCGAACACGTCGGTGAAGGCCAGCGTGGGCTCCCAGACCCGAGCGATGGGGATGTGGCGTTCCGCCGCGAACTCGATCGTCTCGGCCGAACCTGCCGGCATCCAGATCGGGATCGGCTGCTGCACCGGCCGCGGCCACACCGACACCGCCCGCAGCTTGTAGAACTGCCCCTCGTAGTCGAAGATCTCCTCCCGCAGCGCCCGCACCAGAATGTCGTAGCTCTCGACGAAGCGCTCGCGGCTGGTGAACGGGTCGATGTTGTACGACACGAACTCCTGCGGCACGCCGCGCACCACGCCGCCGATGAACCGGCCGTTGGACAGCACGTCCATCTGCGCGAACTCCTCGGCCGATTGCACCGGATGCCGCAGCGGCAGCACGTGGCCGATGACGCCGACCTTCAGCCACTTGGTGCGGGCGATCAGCGCGGTGGCCAGCACCGTGCTGGAGGGGTTGATGTTGAAGTAGGTGAAGTGGTGCTCGTTCACAAAGGCGCCGTCGAAGCCCAGCGCTTCGCACAGCTCCCACTCCTCCAGGTGCTCCTGGTAGGTCTGCACGGCGACCGCGGGGTCGCAGAATCGGTTGGTCTGCTTCACCTCGGGGCCGATGTCGCGAGGAATGGCAGGGTAGGTCGTCTCGTCGAAGCTATAGAAGCGCACGCGGGCTCCTTCGCCGCCCCAGCGGCTTGAGCAGAGGTTGTGCGCCCAGTTCTATCACGCGGCGCCTACGGGGGTCAACGGCGGGGCTGGAATGGAGGCGATGCGAGGCATGGGGTCACCGTCGTTGCGAGCCCGGCGCCAGCCGGAGCGTGGCAATCGTGGCCGGGCGCGTGTCAGGCCAAGCGTGTGAGGCGCGATGTGGGCGACACGATTGCTTCGGCGCCTACCGGCTTCCCGCAATGACGGGTCCCCCCACCGCCGTCGTTGCGAGCCCGACGTCAGCCAAGCGTGGCAATCGTGGCCAGGCGCTAGGCACGCCAAACGCCGTGGGCGCGGTGTCGGCGACACGATTGCTTCGGCGCCTGCCGGCTTCTCGCAATGACGCGTTCCCCCAACCTCCGTCTTTGCGAGCCCGGCGCAAGCCGGGCGTGGTAATCGTGTTCGGGCGCGAGGGACGCCAAACGCCGAGGACGCGGTGTCGGCGACACGATTGCTTCGGCGCCTGCCGGCTTCTCGCAATGACGCGTTCCCCCCAACGCCGTCTTTGCGAGCCCGGCGTCAGCCGGAGCGCGGCAATCGTGCACCGGCGCGAGGCACGCCAAACGCCCCGGGAGGGAGGCGGCAGCCTGCTAGCGCGGGGCCAGCTCCAGGAACTTCTCGCGGTGCTTATCCATCAGCGTGCCCAGCTCGGCCTCGGCGTCCACCACATCCAGCGGGCGCACGCGGTGCACCTCGCCGTTGAGCGCTGCGTAGGGGGCCACGCCCTCGGCGGCCTGGCGCGCCAGGCGCATCAGCATGCGGCGCATGGTGATGATGGCGAGGTCGGTGGTGCCCAGATGCTCTACCGTGCGGTTGAGAATGCGGGGCATGGTGTCGGTCATCGCCATGTCCTGAATCCGGATCTCCGGGATACCGGTAAAGTTCTGCGTCTTCTGCATCTCTCGGTCAATCTTGAAGTCGTTTTCGGGGTTCAGCGCGCTCTGCCAGGTGCCGGCAATCAGCCACGGCCGTTGGCCCTGGCGCTCGGCGGGCATCGGCCGGTCGGGGTTGTAGCTGGTGGTGAACCACCACGTGTTGTGGTCATCCAGCGGTATCAGCATGAAGCAGGTGCGGGGCCAGGCGGGCGATGGGATGGTGGTGTAGGTGGGCAGCATGAACGGGGTCAGCCGCCAATAGTACTCGTCGTTGCCCGCGTTGCGGCGGGCGCCGTACACAAACCCGAAGTCGGTCTCCTTGATGGTCAGCCGCGGCGAGCCGTCGGGCGAGAGCGTGCCGCGTGCGCCGCGGGGATTGCGCGGCGTGATGTCGAAGCTGCGGTGCAGGAACGAGATGTGCGCCGAGTCGATGTTGCCCTCGACGCCCTGGGCGTAGTTGGAGGGTTGAATCCACTTGTTGATGACCTTGTGCTCGTCGGCCAGGTCCAGCCAGTCGAGCTGCGGGATCTCGGGCGACAGCTCGGCGGGGCCCATGTAGATCCAGATCAGGCCGCCGCGCTCCACACCCGGGTAGCTGACGGCCTTGATCTTGTGCTTGAAGTTGCTCTCCGCCGGCTCGTTCGGCATATCCACGCAGGCGCCGGAGACATCGAACTTCCAACCGTGGTACACGCAGCGCAGGCCGTCTTCTTCGTTGCGGCCGAAGAACATGCTGGCGCCGCGGTGCGGACAGGCGTTCTGCATGAAGGCGATGCGGCCGCTGGTATCGCGAAACGCCACCAGGTCTTCGCCCAGCAGGCGGACGCGTATCGGCGCGCAGTCGGCTTCCGGCAGTTCGGCCGGCAGCAGCGCCGGCAGCCAGAAGCTGCGGAAGAAGGCGCCCATGGGGGTGCCGGGGCCGGTTTGCGCCAGCAGGTCGTTATCTTGTTGGGTCAGCATGCGTTGATCCTCTCTATCTTCGAGCGGTTACCCGCCGTGGAAGCCCTCACCCTAACCCTCTCCCCAAGGGAGAGGGGATCCGATCGCTACTTGGCGGGCTTGATGTTCCAGATGTGGGTCCAGCTTCCGCTGATGGAGCCGGAGTAGTTCCAGCTTCCCACTAACTTAGGATCGACGGCTACCTCTGTCGGCAACCAGAACAGCGAGATGAAGTGGTGGCCGGTATACAACTCTTCGCCCACCTTCTGCCATATCTCGCTGATGCGTTTCTCGTCGAGGGTGGTCCACAGCTGTTTCAGCAGCGCGTCGGCCTCGGGCTGCTGCGGGCCGGCGCCGCTGGGGGTGCCGGCAGTGCTGCCGAACTGGGTGATGCCCACCCACGCGTTGGAGCTGGTGCCGTTCACCCGGGCGTGGTTGGTCAGCTCGTAGGCCCGCGTCCGGTTGGTGTAGTTGGCAGTGTCGATCTGTTCAAGCGTGACGTTCACGCCCACGGCCCGCCAGTACTGCGCCAGCGACTCCGCGATGTCGTCGGAGGCCGGCAGGCCGGTGGCGGGCACACCCACCGAGATGCTGACGGTTGCCGGGTTGCCGGGGCCGTAGCCTGCTTCCTGCAGAAGCCGGCGGGCGGCGGCCTGGTCGTAGCCGTACTCGTCCTTGTAGCGGGTCTCCCAGCTCTTGTCCCATGCCTCGCGGCTGGGGTTCAGCGGGTTGTTATACATGGGCTGGCCCTTGCCGCCAAAGAAGGCCTTGTTCAGCTCGTCTTTGTTGACGGCCTTGTTGAGGGCCTTGCGCACCTTGACGTTGGCCAGGGCCGCCGATGGGTCGCGCCAGCCCGACTGCAGGTTGTCGCGGTCTTTCATGGCGCAGCACTGGTGAGCGGCAAACGCGCGATACGCCGGCACGTTGCCGGTCATCACCTTGAAGCCCTGCTTCTCGGCCTGCACCAGCAGATCCTGGGGCAGCGGGGCCATGTGGGCCTCGCCGGCCAGCAGCGCCGCCATGCGGGTGGAGGCTTCCCTCACGAACCGGAACTCGAATTCGTTGAACTCGGGGGTCGCCTTCCAGTGTTGGTAGGGCACCTTCTTGAAGCGAATGTACTGGCCCTGCGCCCGGCCGTTGTACATATAGGGCCCGGTGCCGGGCAGCGCCGGCTTGGTGAGGTCGGTGGGCGGGCCGAGTTGTTCGAAGGCCTTGGTGCTCCAGATCTCGTACCCGCCGAGCTGGTCCGACACGTAGTCGATGAAGTTGGCGTCGGGCCGGGCCAGCTTGATGATGGCCTTGTCGTCGGCGACCGCCTGCACCTCTTTGACCGCGTCCCACCACATGGCGGTCACGCCCGAAATGGAGTCGCGCTTGAGGATTTCCTGGTACGGGGCCACTAAGTCCTTCGCGGTGAAGTCGCCCCATTCGCCCTTGATGCCAGCGGTTTCTGGGTGGAACTTCACGCCTTTGCGCAGGGTGAACTCGTACGACGATCCGTCGGCGCCCACCTTCCACTCGGTAGCCAAAGCCGGCGTGCGCTTGCCGGTGTTTTCGTCGACGCCAAGCAGCGTCTCGTACATCGGTGTGTACTGCCACGCGTTCGGGGTGCTCAGGTTGCGGGTCTCGTTGATCTCGCGCGCGGGTGGCTCGGTCACAAACACCAGGCGTTCCACCCTCGGCTTGGCTGGTTCGCCGCCGCCTGTGTTGCCACCGCCGCCGCTTCCCGGCGCCTGCGGACTCTGGCAGCCAGCCGCAGCCAGCAGCATGGCCCCACCCATAAGCGACGACGCCCACCACCCCGGTACCGCCACAGACCAGTTCCCCATCGGATTACCTCCAGAGGTTAGAAACATACGAGCACTCAGCGCCAGCCAGCTTGCCCCCCGATGAGGCATTAGAAAAGCGTATCGATTACCACCTCAAGCTGTCAAACCGCTGATTCAACTGTTGGACTCTAGGAGTGCCGTATGCGGGTGGCCCTCAGGGCGGCCGTGGCCCGCGGTTCAGTTACTTCCAGAGTGCCTTAGTAGCAATCCGGGCGCCCTCGGCCATCGAACGGAACTTGGCCCAGGCGATGGACGGGTGCCCCACCCGGCTGCCGATGCCGCAGTCGGTGCCGCATACCACGTTCTCGCGTCCCACCAGGTTGGCGTACTTGATGACGCGCTCGGCCACCAACTCTGGGTGCTCGATGAAGTCGTTCGCATGGCCGATGACCCCGGGGATGAGGAACTTGCCGTCGGGCAATGGGTGGTCCTTGAACACCACCCATTCATGCTCGTGCATGGGGTTCGTCGCTT
The DNA here is from genome assembly GCA_964200875.1 of Chloroflexota bacterium. Lineage (GTDB taxonomy): Bacteria > Chloroflexota > Dehalococcoidia > SHYD01 > SHYD01 > SHYE01. The sequence goes on from CAXNDA010000088.1 coordinate 5,943, forward strand.
CGATGGAGTACGAGCCGGCGTTCACGCGATACATGATGTCGATGAAGTCGCGCAACGGCAGATCGTAGTTGTGCGGGCCCTTATAGCTGCCCCAGCACATGTGGAACCGCACCATGTCCTCGGGCAGGCCGCGCAGGGCGTGGTTCAGCGCATCCACCCGCAGCGTGGCGTACTTCTGGTAATCGGCCAGGCTGAACTCGGGATACATCTGCCAAGCGTCGGGAAGGTCGGGATCGTCGATTTGCAGCACGAACCCGGCGTCGACAATCGCCTTGTACTCGTCGTGCATCGCATCGGCCAGCGCAAACAGGAAGGCTTCGTCATTGGGGTAGAAGTCGTTTTGAATAAAGTGCTCGATGGTGCCGGGCGCAACGGCCGGCAGGTAAGCCTCCTCGACCGTGAAGCCCTGGAGCGCCGCCTGGAAGTTGGTGAGGTCGGTCTGCAGCGCGGCCTGTCCTTGATAGGCGATGGGTGCGTTGCACACGGTGCGTGGCCCGCCCGGCGCGATCTGGCCGGTGAAGCCGGTGCGGCTGTTGAAGTAGGCCGCGAACTGCTGATTGTCGCGGTCCGATACGCCGCGGCGCCGTGGGTCGGTGGGCAGCGACTCGCGGGTCTGTACGCCGGTCAGGCGATCGTTGATGTAACTGGAGAACAGCACCTTACTCAACTCACCGTCGTTGATGCTGTCGATGCCGGCGTCGAGCTGCAGTTGGATGGCCTCGCGGGTTGCCGCTACCAGACGGGCGTTGTAGGCGGCCGCGTCGTAGGCTTTCCCCGCCTCCTTGTCCAGCACCATCTGGCGGACGTCGTCGGGCTTGGGCAGGGTGCCCTGGTGGGTCACGCGAATGCGGCCGGTACTGCGGATCATGAAGCTACTCCTTGGCGTTTCCGTCCGTTAGGCGGGTGGCCTGATGATACGGCGCACCAGCAGGCCCTGCAACGGGTGCTCGGAATCGTGAGCAGTTGGCGCCTGCTTCGGGCCCCTCTAAACGTGGGCGCAGCCACATTCCCTAGTGTCTTTTCCGATTTTCCCACAACTACTAGCGTCACTGGGGGCAGGTGGGAGTATACTCAGCGATTATGAGCCTTGAAACTGAAACTGTACGCCGCAGCGTACCCGGCGTCCGCACCATCGATTCGGAGGCGCGGACCGGCCGCCGGCTGAAGGAACTGCTGGACCGGATCACGCACCGGGGATCTTCCGGCGAGGTGGAGGTGAATGCCGAGGCCCCCGAGATCAAAGAGATCATGGACGACGCCGCGAAGATGAATGTCGACGTGGTGCTCACGCCCACCGGCA
>CAXNDA010000089.1:0-7204 GCA_964200875.1 Chloroflexota bacterium
GACGTTACTAAGGCGCGCTCGCATCGGCTCCTGAGGGGGTGGGGGGCGGGAATTGGGGCGGCGGAGGGCGAAGAGCCCTTGGCCAACGGGCCCATTGTACGCCTGGGTTGGACGCACGGACAATCGCAGCCGGAGGTCGGTGAGGTAGAATAAGGTAACCTCGTGAACACCTCCCCCGTGCAGCGGTCCAAGCGTTTCGCCGGCGTGGCCATCAGTGCCCTGCTGTGCCTGGTGGCAGGCTGTGCCGAGACCGCAGTGGCGCCGCCCGCGCCTGCGCTCACAGCGACGCCCACCACGAGCGTCCAGGCTCCGCAAACCGCGCGGCAGGCCATCTCGCTGCCGGCCGACGCCGCCGCCCACGCTGCCCTGACCGAGTGGTGGTACTACAACGGCCACGTCACAACCCCGCAGGATGAGGCCTTCAGTTTTCACGTGGTGGTGTTCAAGCGGCAGAACGGCGGCGGCGGACCGAACGCCCGCGCTGCATACATTGCCCACATCGGCATCACCGATCATCAGCGCCGCACCTTCCGTTACGACCAGACCTTGCTGTTGCCGCCGCCTGTCGGACCGACGCCGAACCGCTTCGACCTCACGGTGGGCAGCGTCACGCTGCGTGGCGGCGACGGCGTGGACGACATTGCGGGCGCGGCCGGAGAGTATCGGCTGCGCTTAGCGTTACGCGCAGCCAAACCGCCCGTTATCCATGGTGACGCCGGCGTGGTGGGCGTGAGCCCGGAAGAGCTGTCGTACTATTACTCTCGTACCCGCATGGCAGCAACCGGCGAGGTGTCGGTGGCGGGCGTGGCGCTGCCGGTGAGCGGGATCGCCTGGATGGACCACCAATGGGGCGAGTTCTCGCTGCAGGGCGCGGCCGGTTGGGATTGGTATGCGCTGAACCTCGACGACGGCAGCGACCTCATGGTCTCGGTGCTGCGGGATGCATCGGGCCGGGTGATAGCGCAATACGGCACGTGGGTAGCGCCCGACGGCACACCCACCAGCCTCACGGGCGATGCGGTGCGGGTCCGCTCGCTGGACACGTGGACGAGCCCTACGACCCGAACCATCTACCCAATGGGTTGGCGCATGGAGACACCCTCGACCGGCCTGGCGGTGGAATTGCAGCCGGTGATGCCAGACCAGGAGATGGACACCACGGCGACGACGGGTAAGGTGTACTGGGAAGGGGCGGTAACGGTCCGCGGCGCCCTGGCCGGCCGGCCTGTCTCGGGCTACGGCTACGTTGAACTGACCGGATACAAGGAGCGTACTGCCCCGTGACTGGAACCCGCATAGTCCCACAAAGCCGGGAGTACCTCCGGCTGGGCGCCGTGATGGTGCTCTCCCGCCCCTTGCTCTTCCTGCAGATTGTGGCGGTGTTCTCGATGCCCGCCCTGCTGGCGACGTGGTTGCTCATCAACGTGCCGTTTGGACCGGCGTGGCGCGAGCCCGTGGTGTTTGTGCTGAACGCACTGACCATTGTGGTGGCGCCCGTGGTGTTTATGATGGCGGTCAGCGCCTGCAATCACGGCGACGAGGTGAGCCTGCCCTCGCTGCTGTGGCGGTCGCTGCCCTGGATACCCCGCTACGTGTGGACCAACTGTCACACCAGCATCATCTTCTGGCTGCCCATGACCCTGGCGCTCACCCTCAAGGACGCCATTTCCCACGGCACCGCGATGTCGGCGGTGGCCGCGGGCCTCACTCCATTCGACATCGGGGTCTGGCTGCTGGTGCTGGGCCCGCTGGCCTTGTACCTGCACAGCCGCACGCTGCTGGCGCCGTTCCTCGCAGTCCACGGCGATCGGCCCGGCACACTGGCCACCTGGCAATCGTGGGAGGGCAGCACCCGGCGCTTCCCGTTGTTGCTCAGTACCTTCGTTCTGGGCTGTATACCGACTGCGGTGCCGGTGGCCCTGGTTGCGTACGCCGTCGCGAACGGCTTGGCGGGGCGCCTACCCGCCGACCCCGATGCGCTGACCCCACTGCTGGGTGTCGGCCTGCAAGTAGTGCGCCTGAGCCTGGTGCCCGCCGCCTATCAGATGTACCTGGATCTTGAAGGCATCATGGAGGACGAGGCCCCGGCGACCGATGTGGTCCCGCGTCCGCTGCAACCGCTGGCCGCGTTCAGCACCTGGTGCAATGCCCACGTGCCCGAGCACCCGCTGCTGCAACGCATCGGCGGCCCGAACCGCCCCCGCTGATCGCCGTGTCCGAAACCTCGCCGCCCCTACCCGCCGCCGGCGACCCCCTACTGGCCCGTATCGGCAACACGCCGCTGGTGGAGCTGCCGAACTGCAGCCCCAAACCCGGCATCCGTATTTTCGCCAAGTTGGAGTGGTTCAACCCCTCGGGCAGCGTGAAAGACCGCATTGCCTGGTACATGCTGGAGCGCGCCGAGGCGGAGGGCCTGGCTCGGCCGGGCATGACCGTGATGGAGGCCACCACCGGCAACACCGGCATCGCGCTCACGCTGGCATGCCGCCGCAAGGGCTACGGCGTGAAGACGGTGGTGCCCGAGAACGCGATGCCCGAGATCCTGGAATTGCTGGCCGCCCACGGCGCCGAGGTGATCACCGGCCCGCCGGGCGAGGGCACCCGTGGCGCTATTCGCATGGCCCGCGAACTGGCCGAAGCGCCCCAGCACCTCAACCTGGACCAATTCAGCAACCTCGCCAACGTCGAGGCCCACTACCTGACCACCGGCGCCGAGATTTTGGCGGCCTTGCCTGACGTCGACGTGTTCGTGGCCGGCATGGGCACGGGCGGCACCATCACCGGGGTGGGACGGCGGCTGCGCGAGCACAATCCCGCCGTGCAGTTGGTGGCGATGGAGCCGCACCTCGGCAGCCAGGTGCAGGGCCTGCGCAGCCTGCAGGAGGGCTTCATACCCCCGATTCTGGACCTGGAGCAGCTGAGCGGGAAGATCCTGGTGTACGGCAAGGAAGCGTTCTTCTGGACCCGGGAGCTGGCCCGCCGGGAGGGGCTCTTCGGCGGCTTGTCTTCGGGCGCGGCGCTGTACGGCGCGCTGAAGTGGGCGCAACGGCTGGACCACGCCAACATTGTGGTGCTGTTCGCCGATGCCGGCTGGAAGTATCTGAGCACCGGGCTGTGGCGCAACCCCACGGTGGACTCGCGTGAGGGCCTGGACGACACCGTCTGGTGGTAGGTAGCATGCCCGATGTCTTAGCCCTCACCATTCGTCCCCTCACGCTGGATGACGTCCCGCAGATCACCCCGATAGAGCAGGACGCGTTCCCCGAACTCACCCACGGCACCCCCTGGCAAACGGAGCTGGAGAGCAAGCTCTCCCGCTATCTCGTGGCCACCTTCACCGATTCCGAGGGCGTTGAGCAGGTGGCGGGCTACGCCGGCCTCTGGTTCGTGCTCGACGAAGCGCACATTACGTCGCTGGCGGTCCGCATCGACCTGCGGCGGCGTGGGATCGCCCGTCGTTTGGTGATGGCCGCGGTGGGCCTGGCGCTGGAGCGCGACTGCATTCTGCTGACGCTGGAAGTTCGCGCCTCCAATTCCGCGGCCCAGGAGTTGTACAGAACGCTCGGAATGCGTAAGGTAGGTATTCGACGCGGTTACTATAGCGACAACCGCGAGGACGCTTGGCTGATGACCGTGGAGGGTCTGGAGACTCCAGCGGTGCGCGAAGCCCTCGAAACGCTACGGTGCCGCTATGCCCCAGAGGCGAACCCGTATCCGCTCCACCGCGGAGACGCTTAGGCGGTGGGTGTCGCCCTGCGGGCGCTGGCCGCATGGCCGAAGGTGCATTCAGACAAACGTTAGCAGCAAGCAAGGCAAGGGGATCTCGATTGGAAGCGGAACACACACAGCACCTGCATGCCGATCCGTTGCGGACGGCGAAAACCGACTGGCTGTTGCTCATCATGAGCGGGCTGATCGTGGTCCCTGGAATAGCCGTGAAGCTGACCGGGACCCACCTGCCCGATCCGGTGATGGCGCTGCTGTTTGGCATCTCCATTATCGGTGCGGCGTTCTGGCTGTCATGGGCGGCCGAAGTCGCTCAGTTGGACTTCTCGGCAGGCCTGGCGATGGCCGGACTCGCGCTGATCGCCGTGCTGCCCGAGTACATGGTCGACGCGACCTTCGCCTTTCTTGCGGCCACCAACGAGGAGTACACCCACTACGCGGTTGCGAACATGACCGGCGCTAACCGGCTGTTGATCGGCCTGGCCTGGCCGCTGGTGCTGCTGCTGCCCTTCCTGCGATTCAAGCGCAAGGAAATCCAGCTCGACCCTGAGCAACACTGGGAGCTGGGCATCCTCATGATCGCCTCGCTGTACGCCATCACCGTTGCATTGCGGCGAGAAATCTCGCTGCTGGACCCCGCCGTGTTCGCGATGCTGTTCGGCGTGTACGTCTGGCGCATTGCTGGCCGGCCTTCCGACCCGCCGCACTTGGTGGGTCCGTCGTTGCTGCTCGCCGCCCTGCCTCCGCTCCAGCGCCGGGTAGGAACCGCCATCCTCGCGATCGTCGCGGCAGGGGTTATTCTGCTGGTGGCCGAACCCTTCGCCGAAGCGATGATCCACACCGGCGAGACCCTCGGCATTGACAAGTTCCTGCTGGTGCAGTGGCTGGCCCCGCTGGCGTCCGAAGCGCCTGAGTTCACCGTCGTGGCCATTTTCGCCTGGCGCGGCCTTGCCACCATGGGCCTCGGCACGCTGGTGTCCTCCAAGATCAACCAGTGGACGCTGCTGGTCGGCATGCTGCCCGTGGCCTACAGCGTCGGTCTGGGCTTCGCATCGCCGCTACCGCTCGACAACCGTCAGCAGCATGAGGTTCTGCTCACCGCAGCGCAGTCGATCTTCGCTATCGCGGTCCTTATCAACCTGCGATTGGGTCTATGGGAAGCGGGCGCCCTCTTCGGCCTCTTCGTGTTTCAGATGGTCGTGCCTGACGTCCGCGAGGCGATGACCTGGGTCTATCTCGCCTTGGCGGCAGTTATTCTTGTGCGGCAGCGGGCCTACGTCGCCATCGCCATCCGGGCAATGCGCCCCTAACCCTACCACCACTGTCTGCTTTGGGCGGCATGACGCAGCGCTGGCGTGCCCGGCCCACCGGGCTTGGCACTCCCGGTCATCAAACGCGCTTTACACCCCAGGGGGCGGGGCGTACGCTGGCGGTGGTGGAAGCGCACTGACATGCCGGTTCTTTACGTAGTGGGTACCCCCATCGGCAACATGGAGGACGTGACCTTGCGAGCGTTGCGCGTGCTGGGCGAGGTCGGCGTGATTGCCGCCGAAGACACGCGGACCACCCGCAAGCTGCTGACGCGTCATGGCATTCAGGCCAAGCTGGTCAGTTATCACAAGTTCAGCGGCGAGGGGCGGGTGCACGCGCTCACTCAGACGCTGGAGACGCAGGACGTGGCGTTGGTCACCGATGCGGGCATGCCGGCCATCAGCGATCCCGGCTACGATTTGGTGCTGGCGGCCATTCGCGCCGGTGTCACCGTGGTCCCCATCCCGGGTCCCTCTGCCCCAGTCGCGGCGTTGGCGGCGTGTGGTTTGCCCACCGAGCAGGTGGTGTTCACCGGCTTTCTGCCTCGCAAGCCAGCGGACCGTCGGCGAACCCTGGTGGAGTGGCAGAATGAGCCGCGCACCATGGTGTGCTTTGAAGCACCGCATCGGTTGCGGAAGACGCTGACCGATATGGCGGCGGCGCTGCCCGACCGGCCGCTGGCGGTATGCCGCGAGCTGACCAAGCTGCACGAGGAGATCTACCGCGGCAGCGCTGTAACCGCGCTCGAACACTTCAACGCACCGCGCGGCGAAATCACCATGGTCATCGGCGGCGCGGGGCTCTCGGCAGCCACCTACTGGCAGGCCGAGCCCGTAGCCGGCGCCGTGGCGGCAGCCGAGCCCGCCGGCCGCTACCGCCGCCCCAAAGCAGCACGAAACCTTCCGGAGCCCAGCCTGTGAACCACTTCCTCGCCATGACCGACCTCGACACACCCAAGCTGCAGGCGCTGCTCGACCGTGCAGCCGCGTTCAAGAGCGGGCGCGACGAGACGCAGTTCCGGGGCAAGACGCTGGCGCTGCTCTTCGAGAAGCCGTCGCTGCGTACGCGCACCAGCTTCGAGGTCGCCATCCGGCGCTTGGGCGGGCACAGCATCTACTACGCACCGCAGGAGATCGGGCTGGGCCAGCGAGAGAGCGTGCGCGATGTCGTGCTGGTGCTCAGCCGGTTCGTCGATGCGATTGCCGCCCGCACCTTCGCCCACAGCACGGTCACCGAGATGGCCCGTTACGCCACCATACCCATCGTCAACGCGCTCACCCACCTCGAGCATCCGTGCCAGGCCGTGGCCGACCTGCAAACGCTGGCCGAACGCCAGGGCGGGATCGCCGGCAAGAACGTGGCCTACATCGGCGATGGCAACAACTGCGCCATCAGCCTGCTCTACGGGTGCGCGCTGCTGGGGGCACACTATCGCATTGCGGCGCCCGAGGGGTACGAGCTGCCGGCAGACGTGACCGAGCGGGCGCGGGCGATGTGTGCGGCGTCCGGCGGATCGCTGACGCTGCTGCGCGACCCGCTGCAGGCGGCCGCCGGGGCCGACGCCCTGTACACCGACGTCTGGACCAGCATGGGGCAGGAGGCGGAGCGCGCCGAGCGGGTCAAGGTTTTCGCCGACTACCAGATCAACCAGGCGGCGCTGCGGGCGGCCAAGCCGGGCGCCACCATTCTGCATCCGCTGCCGGCCCACCACGGCGAGGAGATCGTCGAGGGCATCCTCTACCTCGACCAATCGGCGGTATTCGACCAGGCTGAAAACCGGCTGTGGGCACAGATGGCGGTGTTGGCCACCCTGTTCGAGGACCGTCAAGCGTAGCCCCGGGGCCTCGCACCAATGCCTGACCTGCTGACGACGCTCCAAGCTCCGCTGAGTCAACTCGGCGTGCGCGGCGTGGTCGATATTCTGGTGGTGGCGGGCATCATCTACTGGCTGCTGGTCATGTTCAAGGGCACCACGGCAGTCACCCTGCTGCGGGCCCTCGCGATGGTCTACCTCGCGGGATTCCTGGTGTCCAGCGCATTTCAGCTCACCGTCGTCGGCTGGCTGCTCCGCAACTCGCTGCCGGCCATGTTCGTGGTTATCCCCATTCTGTTCCAGCCAGAGCTGCGCCGGGTGCTCGAGCAGGTGGGGCGCGGCTTCCACGGCTGG
>CAXNDA010000090.1:0-7185 GCA_964200875.1 Chloroflexota bacterium
AGCTTTGGGCTGGTTGCTCCGCCGCTGCTGAACATCACAAACAGGACCAGCGTTGTTATGAACGCGCTAAATACCAGCCGGTAGTGCATGCAAATCCTCCAGGTTGCGTCTTGGTTGCGTCTTGGTTGCGTCTTGAAGAGAAACGCCACCCGTGGTGATAGGTTTAGCTTGCATAGCCAACCTTCGCCGCGAGTGGCTGCGTCCTGACGGGTCCCGCCTGCGCTATTCCGGCAATCACCGGCGCGCTCCCGCCGGTCACAGAGGGCAGGCAACGGCAAGCAGGCCAAGTGATATCGGCGGGAGCACTGCAAAGTGCGCTGTTTTGCCGCCACCGACTAGCCTTGGAAAGGGCCAAGGGCTCTCGCCCTGTACCTCCGGCCGCTCGCGCAAGTATAATGATCGCGTCGCTGAGTTGCAGTATCCTAATCAAAATGTTTAGTGTTAGTTAAGGAAGCAACCATGAACCTACCGAATCGCCTTTTCGTCAGCCTGCTGGCGCCCTTCGCCCTGGCGGCGTTGACCGCTTGCGGCGGGGCCGCCGCGCCCGCCACCACTCCCGCCGGCCAAGCCCCGGCCGCCGATGGGCCGGTTACCCCCAAGGTCGACCGCGTGATCATGGCCCAGGTGGTGCCCGACCGCGAGAACAACGACCTGCGGCAACACGGCATGCCCGATGTATGGGAACTGCGCCCGATGTATGAGTACCTCATCGGCGTGGATGCCAAGACCGGCAAACTCATCCCCCAGCTCGCCACCGACTGGACCTTCGATATGGCCGAGCCGGCGGTTCGGTTCAAGTTGCGGCCTGGTGTCAAGTTCCACAACGGCGCCGGCGATTTCACCGGGCAAGACGTGGTGTTCAGCCGCGACGAGTTGATCTCCGTCGAGTCGTTGCATGGCCAGAAGGGCTACTACGCCGAGGTGACCAAGAACATTGAGGTGGTGAACGACCAAGAGATCGTCTTTCACCTGAACCGGCCCGACGGCAACTTCATTCGCGCCCACTCCGAGAACGAGGGCGGGTTTGAAATCCGCAGCAAGAAGGACTTCGGCGTCATTGGCGTGCCCAATATGCAGAGCCGCCCGCTGGCCGGCACCGGGCCCTATCAGTTCGATGCCCGCCAACAGGGCCAGTTTCTGCGCTACAAGCGGGCGGCCGACAAGCACTGGCGGGTCACACCCGACTTCCCCGAATTCGAGTTCCGCTGGGTGCGCGAGCAGTCGACCCGGCTGGCGGCACTGCTGACCGGCGAGATCCATATCACCGGCCTCGCCACCGACCTGCAGAAGGAGGCAACGGCGGCCGGCATGAAGCTGGTCTCGAGCCAATTGGCCGGCACCCGCACCGTGATGCACCTTTACGGTGGCTCGCCCATCGACCTCAAGGACCTGACCAAGCTCGATACCAGCCCGCTGGGGGATGTTCGCGTTCGCAAGGCGTTGGACAAGGCCATTGACCGCGATGCGTTGAACAAGGCCTTCCTGGCGGGGCGAGGCAAGGTGTTTGCCCCAGTACACTACCAGCCCGGCTACCCCGGCTGGGACTCGAGCTGGGAGCGTCGCTTCAAAGACGAGTTCGGGTATGACCCGGCTGCCGCTCGCCAGATTCTGACCCAGGCCGGCTACGGCCCCGATAAGCCGGTAACCCTGCTGCTGGACGTGAACGCTACCGGCAGCCTGCAGGGCGGCGAGGGCGACATGATGGAGGCAATAGCCGGCTACTGGCGGGCCATCGGCGTAAACGTCACGCTGGACAATAGCGACGGCGCCACACTGAACAACCTGGCGCGGAACCGCAACTCGGTAAACCACGTCCGCATCCGCGGTACCAGCTCCAGCCAGTACCTTGCCCTGTGGGTGTTCCATACCTTCAGCTACGGCGGCAGCCTCACCGGCCAGCAGCCGTACATTCCAGAGGTCGATCGGCTGTTCGGTGAGCTGCGGGGCACCCTCGACGAGAAGAAGCAGGAGGAGTTGTACCGCCAGGTCGGCGAGGTGATGTTCACCCAGCACGCCAACCTGCCGCTGTTCTGGACCAGTACCGAGGCCATGGTGAATCCGAAGTTCGTGGCCGACTACGTCTTCCCCGGCTCCATCTCGGGAGCGTGGACACACATCGAGAACATCAAGGCGGCCCGCTAGCCGTAGGTGATTGCGATACAGGGGCCAGCAGTCAACGGCTGGCCCCTTCGCTTTCCACCGGTCAGGTACCCATGAGCGCACGCGCCGGCAGCACACGGCAGGACCGCATCGCCCGCTTTCGCGATGGCGTCTGGTCGCACGCCGCCGATACGGTGGCCACCGAGGAGCCGCTGGAGATCCGCCTGGAGGTGGTGGCCGGTGGTGTGCGCGCGTCGCAAAGCCTCTCCATCACCATGCGGACGCCGGGGCACGACTTCGACCTCGCCGCCGGCTTCCTCTTCACCGAAGGTATCCTGCGCTCCAAGGATGACCTCGACGAGATCACCTATTGCCTGGACAGCAAGGACGGCGACGACGACCAGACCTACAACGTGGTCACCGTTACCCTGCGCCCCTGGGTGCACATCGACACCTCTCGCCTATCCCGTAACTTTTACACCACGTCGAGCTGTGGCGTTTGCGGTAAGACCAGCCTCGAGGCGGTCCGCGGACAGACGCCGCAACCTCCGAACGGCGATGGCCTGCGGCTGCCCCCCGAACTGCTGTGCGCGCTGCCCGAACGGCTGGCGCAGGGGCAAACGCTGTTCCACACCACCGGCGGCATTCACGCCGCATGGCTGTGCGACGCGGCTGGCGCCGTGCTGGCGTATCGGGAGGACGTGGGCCGCCATAACGCCACCGATAAGCTCATCGGCGCCGAGTTTCTGGCCGGCCGCACCCCGCTGACGGACCGCATGCTGGTGCTCAGCGGCCGCGCCAGCTTCGAGCTGCTGCAGAAGGCGGCGGTCGCCGGCATCCCGTGCGTCGTCGCGGTAGGCGCACCTTCAACTCTCGCGGTGGACTTGGCGCGGGAGATGGGGATGACGCTGGCGGGCTTCACCAAGGCCAGCGGCTTCAACGTCTACAGCGGGGCCAAGCGCATTGTGGGCGCGGGGTAGCATAAGCGATGCGGAGACGTGTACTGCTGCACCCACTGACAGTGCTGTATGCGCTCGGCGTATTGCTGACGGTCGGGGCTTTCGTACTAGTGAGCGCCGGGGTCGTCTCCACAGCCAACGATGAGTGCCCCGAGCCAGGAGTAACCTGCCACACCCTCAGTACTGCTCGCCCGGGCGCAGACAACTCCAACACTGGCACGGCTCCGATCCCGTCCCATGGGCGCGGTTCCTCATCCCCGTGACCGAAGCCGTCATCTTCGACCTGTTCGGCACCCTCATCGACAACTTCCGGCGCGATGAGTTCCGCGCCATCGTGGCCGAGGCCGCCCGCATCATGGACGCGCCCGAGGAGCCCTTCGCCGCCGAGATCCGCAAGCTGATCCCCGCCTCGCTGACCGGCGCCTACGACATCGCGGGTGAAGCAGCACTGGCCTGCCGCGCGCTCGGCCTCGCCCGCACCGAGGCGCAGGCCACCGAAGCGGCAGCAGCCTGGCGGGTGTGGGCGGTGGGCCTGCTGCAACGCCCGCGCACCGGAGTCCTGGAGACGCTGACGGAACTGCGGGCAACCGGCATCCGCACCGGTCTCATCAGCGATTGCGCCGAGGACATCCCGGTGTTGTGGCCACAGTCGCCCATCGCCGTGCTCATCGACGTGCCGGTGTTCTCGGCCCGCGAGGGCATCGCCAAGCCCGACCCGGCGATCTACCTGCGCGCCTGCGAACGGCTGGGCGTCTCGCCGGCCGCGGCGCTGTACGTGGGCGACACCGCCGCAGAAGTTGTGGGCGCCGACGCTGCGGGATTGCGGGCGGTACGGATTCAAGCGCCGCACGAGAGCGCCGAGACGCATGTGGCCGACCGCAGCGCGTGGGACGGGAAGACGATAGTGCGTGCGATTCCGGACCTTATGCCTCTGGTGCAACCGGCCAACTGAAAGTGTTGACTTACATTTTGTCGGTTTCTATACTCTGATGGTCGGAAGGTGAACTTCAACAGAGGAGACACAACATGGATGCACGATCACACTTGGTGGCGCTCTACCACTCAGTGCACGAGGTACTTGAAGGCACGATGGCAGACGTGACCGCCGAGCAGGCACTCTGGATCCCGCCCGGCGCGGCGGAGCCCATCGGCGCGACCTACGCGCACGTACTGATGAGCGAGGATATTTCGTGAACGGGGTGGGCAAGAGCGGCGCACCGCTGATGGCGGGCCCCTTTGCGGGCAAGACCGGCATTCCGGTCATGCCGCCAGAGTTTCCGGCATCGTGGGACAACTGGGCCCGGACCACGAAGTTCGACCTCGAGCAAATGCGGGCCTATGCCAAGGCCGTGTTCGCCGCCACCGAGCAGTACTTCGCCTCGGCGCCGGAAGCCGAACTGGATCGTGAGGTTGAGAGTCCGGTCGGCAAGATGCCCTACAGCATGCTGATGACCAGCATCTTCGGCCCGCACGTAGCCAACCATTGCGGTGAGATCGCCGCCTGCAAGGGCTTCCAGGGCGCCAAGGGCTACCCCTTCTAGCCGTCCCGAGGAATCCGGGTGCTGGCGTCGCCACAGCGGCAGTCGCCGGTCTCGCGATGACGGCCTTCGGGTGAACCCGTCATTGCGAGCAGCCGCAGGCGCCCGAAGCAATCGTGACGCTGGTAGCGCGCCCGAAGCCGTCGGCCTGACACGCGCCCGTCCACGATTGCCACGCCCCGCTGACGCTGGGCTCGCAATGACGGCGTGTGGGTGAACCCGTCCTTGCGAGCAGCCGTCAGGCGCCCGAAGCAATCGTGACGCTGGTAGCGCGCCCGAAGCCGTCGGCCTGACACGCGCCCGTTCACGATTGCCACGCCCGGCTAACGCCGGTCTCGCAATGACGAGAGTGTCGCGGGCACACTACTCCGCAAGCATGATCAGCGCACCGAAGCGGCCGGTGCGGCGCGCTGCCTTGCGGTCGCTAAACAGCGTGTCCGATGCGCAGAACGTGCAGGTCGGCATAACCTCGATCGCGTCGGTGGGCACGCCCAAGGCCAGCAGTTGCAACCGATTGGCCTCCTGCAGGTCGAACATCGCGTAACCGGACCGCACCGGCCGGGTGACGCGTCGGGCGAGGCCGGGATGTCCGGCTGCCAACGCATCCAGCACCGGCGCATCCACCTCGTAGCAGCACGCGCGGATGCACGGCCCAATCCCCACCCTCAGGTCTCCCGGCCTCGACTCATACGCCTGGGACATCAGCTTGACCGCCGCGACGGCTGTGCCGGCGACGGTGCCTCGCCAGCCCGCGTGAACCGCGCCAATAGCATGGTGCACGGGATCCCACAGCAACAGCGGCACACAGTCGGCGGCCAGCACTTGCAGCGGCACACCCGGCTCGTTGGTAATCAGGCCGTCGGCCTCCTCGGGCAGCGGCGCATCCGGCAAAATGCCGCGGCCGGAGTCAGCGGCCGACGCACAGACCACCCGCGCGCCGTGGACTTGCGTCAGCACCACCAGCCGTTCCTCGGGCTGGCCCGTCACCGTCCGCACAAACCGCTCGCGGTTCTCGGCTGCGTTCGCGGGTTCGTCGCCCACCTTGCCCGAGAGGTTCAAGCTATCAAACGGGGCTGGGCTCACGCCGCCCTGGCGCGTCGAAATGCCGTGCCGCACCTGGGGCCCGAAGTGGCTGAAACGCAGCACCGGCAGGCTGGCGGTCACGCGTCGGGGTGGGGGAGAGACGGTGACAGAGCCGGTGCGAGGGTCCGCATACGCAGGTAGGTCAGTATGCCGTACACGAACACCACGAAGGCTCCCACGAACGTCACCTGCACAATGCCGAACAGGTCGGCCAAGCTGCCCAGGAACAGCAGCGGCAGCACCGACGCCGCGTTGGCGAACGCGAACTGCGTCGCGAAGATGCGCCCCCGCAGCTCGAGTGGCACCCGCTCGTGCACCAGCGTTTGCGCGGCCACGTTGACCGCCGCATAACCAACGCCGACAGTAAGCGCCAGCAGCATCACCACACCCACCAACCCTGCGCTTTCCAGGCCCATGGCCGCGCTCAGTGCCTGGAAGGGGGCGAGGGCGTTGATGGGGTCGCTGAACACGCCTGCCAGTCCCAGCGCGAGCAGTCCGCTGGCCGAGATGAAGATGCCCCACACGGCGATGTGTTCCTTGGGCCAGCGGGCCGACAGCCGGGGCAGCAGGCTGATGCCGGCCAGCATGCCGACGCCCGCGGGGGCCAGCACCAGCACCGCGTCATCGGGGCGGATGTTCAAGACCCGGCTGACATAGCCCGGCGCCAGCATGCCGATCACCAGGATGAGCGAATTGATGAAGGTGAGGTGCGACACCGAGATCGACACTGAGGGGTCGTTCACCAGCAGGCGCCAACCCTCCTTCAGTTCGTCGGTGATGGCGTGCCACCAGCCCTTGGCCAGCTTGTCACCCTCCAGGCCCAGCGCCGGTTCGGGCAGCCGCATCAGGGTCAGTAGAGCGGCGCAGACCGCATAGACTGCTGCCAGCACCAGGTAGGCGGAGTTGCCGGGAAGGCTCTTGGTCATCAGCGGGCCAACGATGACGAAACCCATCAGTTGCGCGGCGCTCATGGTGAGGTTGAACAGGCCGTTCGCGGTCAGCAGATCCTTGCGTTCCACCACCTGCGGGATGCTGGTGGCTTCGGCCGGCAGGAAGAACTGCGAGACGATGGAGTAGGCGAGGTTCACGAGGATGACCAACGCCAGGTCTTGCGCCAGGATCACGAAGGTGGCCACGATGACCGCCCGCAGCAGGTTGGTGACGATGAGCACGCGCTTCTTGGGCCAACGGTCTACAAACACGCCGGCAGCAACGCCCATGACCACCGAAGGGATGATGAACGACAGGATGAGCAGGCTGACGGCAGCGCTCGAGCCGGTCCATTCCTCCACCCGCACCAGCAGGATGTAGATGGTGGCGTTCAACGCAGTCTGTGACAGCGCCTGGGCAATCCACAGGTAAAGGAACGAGGGGTTGCCGAACACCCCGGCCACGCTGCCCCGACGAAGGCCCGATTCAGTCATGTGCCCCCGCACGTTGCAGAAAGGCCTTCAGCCGTCGCTCGAGCACGCGCCGCTCCAGCAGCACGTGGCGATGACAGGTGG
>CAXNDA010000091.1:0-7105 GCA_964200875.1 Chloroflexota bacterium
TCAGCATTTCGCCCACCGCCGATGCCGCGAGCCGGACCTTCCGGGTCCGATCGAGTATGGGCGCGAACACCGAGGGCCTGCGTTCCGGCATGTTCGCCAACGTTGCGGTGACGGTGCAGGAGCGCAAAGGCACGCTGTTAGTGCCCGCCGACGCTATCATTCCGCAAGGGCAAGACAGCTTTGTGCTGGTGGCGAAGGATGACACGGCAGAGCGCAAGAAGGTGACCATTGGCTTGCGAAACGAAGCGTCCGTGGAGATCCGCGAAGGGATCCAGGAGGGTGACCAGGTGGTGACCCGCGGCAACCGTACACCGCTCCGCGCCGATGACAAAATCACTATCGTGCAGTAGCGGTTCATGCTAAGCGCGACGCAGGATAAAGGCAGGGCATGGACGTAGGCGACTACATGCGGGCCAATATGGCCAAGATGCTGGAGATCGTGGATTCGGCGGAGGTGCTGACCGTCGGCTTCTCGTTGTTCCCCGATCGCCTGCTCATGGACTTCCGGTCGTCCGATCTGGAGCCGCCCCTTATCGAGGTCGCGCCACCGGCGGGCTCCGCAGAAGAGCGGGTGCGAGAAATCCGCCGCCGCCGGCCCAGCCTGGGGGCACCCGAGCGGTTCTTCTTCTTCATGTGGCCACGGAGCGTTCAAGCCTTCGTCGACTTCGGGCTCTGGCAGCGCATTGCGGATCGGGTAGAAGCCATCAATCACGCCGGCCTTGGGGTGGGTGTGCCCAAGACTCTTGAAGCGCTGCGGCAGTTAGAGCGTGACGAGAAGGTACAGGCGATCAACGGCCCCCGCTATCGCACCCTCTGGCAACGCAAGGGCCCTTAGATGCCGGGCGCCGTGTTGCTTGCTACTCCTGATGCGGCGCTGGCCTCTGCTGCATCGGCAGCTCTTGTTGAAGCCGGTTGGACCGTGGCAACCGCAGCCTCTACCGAGGAGGCAGTGAGCGCTGGCTGCGCGTCTTCCGTTGATGTACTGATTCTGGACGACCGGCTCGACCGCATTGCCGATCGGCGGGCCGACGCTTGGCTCGAGCTACTCTCGGCACAACCGCCGATCACCCTCAGCATTGGTTGCCCTGACGATGAGCAAGCCACACTGTGCCGGCCCCTAACGGCCACCGGCGTCGTGTCGGCCGTAGGGTCGGCCGCCGTTCCAGAACCGGCGCCACCGGCGGGCTTTGCACTGGATACGACCGGTCTTCGAGTGCATGGGCCACATGGCAGCCAAACGCTCACAGCCACGGAGTACCGGCTGGCCAACCTGTTGCTGAGCTACCGGGCAGCGGGTGCGCCTAGCGTCACCCTCAAGGCGGCGGTTGGGGGCGCCACCTCCGTGCGGGTGCACTTGGGCAACCTGCGGCGTAAGCTCCTGCGGGTCACCGGCGACGCTGGGTATGTGGTGCACGGCAAAGGCGCGTACCACCTGCACGATTGAACGGAGCAACGAGAAAACCGCAGCACTGCTGCGGCTCAAATCCAGAGTTTGGTGCCCCCAAGGGAAATCGAATCCCTGTTCTCACCTTGAAAGGGTGGCGTCCTAGGCCTCTAGACGATGGGGGCAAGCACTTCAGTCTATTATGGCGTACCTATGACCGACAAGCCCACGCAGCAAACTGGCGCCAATACGCTCCGGCATCACCCCCGTTTGCGGGCCGCCGTAGAGAACCCCTACATCCAGACCGCGTTTCATGCGGCGGGTGGTTTTGGGTTGGGCTTGTTCGTAGCCCCCGTCGCCCCGCGCGAGCTGGCCATTATCGTGGCGGTACTCCTGCTCGCAGCCGCCATCATTGGCCACTACATCGCAGTGTGGAGCGATCCCGCTCTTCGCAAGCGCTAACCAGCGCCGTCCCTCACGCCTGGTGCAGCTAGCGGCGTCGCCGTTCAGCCTCGTCGCGCGATGCCCTGCGTTGCGCGATGACCGCCGCTGGCACGGGGAGCGGCTTCTCCAGCACCAGTTGGGTCCGGTGAATGCGGAGAGGGGGCTCCTCGAAGCCGAGCGCCTTGGTTACCTGCTCCGGCCGGCCGGAAGCCTTGCCGTCGGTCTGCAGGCGCATACCCAGCGTCACCAGCCCCTCGGTGGCGGCTGCCAGCCATAGGGCGGCAAGTTGTGGGCGCATGTCGTACTGCCGGACTTCACCATCGCGAGTGAGTTCCCAGGGGATGTCTGCGCGGGCGAGCAGGCCACTCAGCAAGTTCGCCACCTCATCAGCTCCCAGGGCCGTCTCCACATCCACCAGATACTCTGAGAAACGCACCAACGCCTGCAGCGAAGGCAGGTCTTCGGAGACGTTCTCTCCGCTCAACACCGTGAATCCCGGCGCCATCTGAGCGCGCAGCCGTTCCAGCCCTTCTTCCACGGGCAGCGCCTCGTCGAAGTGCACGTCCATCAGTTCGGCCTCCGACGTCACGCCCACAGGCAACGGCGCCGCCACCGAAATGCGTGGATGGGGGTGAAACCCCTGGCTCATGGCCAGCGGCAGGTGCGCACGCCGGAACGCGCGATCCCAAAACCGCATCACATCCAAGTGCGAAATGTACTTGACCGCATCGCCGCGGCCGTAGGTAATGCGCAGACGCTGCAAGGGTTAGCTCCGAATCACGTGCAATTGTTCCACCTTCACCCCGGCCATTTTGGCCACCACCAACCGCAGTTCACCAACCACCACCTGTTCGCCCTCGGCGGGGATGTGGCCAAGCTCATGCAGCACCAGCCCGGCCACTGTCTCGTAGTCGCCCTCAGGCAGATCCATGTCCAGGCTTTCGTTCGCTTCGTCGATGCGCATCGAGCCATCGACCCGCACCGTGTTTTCATCCAAGCGCACCCATTCTGGCTCCTCGGTCGGCGCGTCCTCATCGGTCACCCGCCCCACGATCTCCTCGACAAGCTGCTTCAAGGTGATCATGCCTGACGTGCCGCCATACTCGTCGACCACGAACGCCACGGCTTGGCCGCTGGTACGCATGTCTTCGAACAGATCGCCGACCTTCTTGGTCTCGGGGACGAAATACGCCGGCCGCATCAGGTCGACCAGCTTACGCTCGGGAGCCAATTGGTTCGTGGAGATCTCTCGCAACGCATCCTTAATCGAGAAGACGCCGAGCACAATGTCGGGCTCGCCGTCGCACACCGGATAGCGGGTGTGGTTGGTATCGGCGTACACCGGTAGGAAATCGGCGAAGGTGTCGTCCTTGTCCAGCCAGTCGATTTCCGGCCGGGGGGTCATCACCTCGTGGGCTTGGCGGTCGGTCAGCTCGAACACCCGGTGCAACATCCGGGCCTCCCGCTCCTCCACGTCGCCCTCGCTGGTGGCCACGTCGAACATGATGCGCAAGTCGGCCTCCGTCACCGCCGGCCGCGCCTCGTCCACAATCTTGCCTTGGCCGATAAGCGTGAGCACGATGCGGGCGACGAAGTTCAGCACTGCCACCAGCGGATTGACGGCGGCGGCCACCCACTCCATAGGCCTCGCAACCGCCAGCGTAACGCGATCGGCGTACCGGATGGCCAGACGCTTGGGGATGAGTTCGCCGAACACCACGGAGAGGAAGGACAGCAGGAGGGTGACCACCACCACGGCGATGCCGTTGCTGTACTCCTGCAGTATCCCCAAGCCGCTCCCTTGCAGCAGCTTGTCGAGCGCCAGCACGAAGCTCAGCGCACCCACGGCCGAGGCGAAGAAGCTCGATATGGTGATGCCCACCTGGATCGTTGCCAGAAAGCGCTCGGGATTCCCCAACAGGCGCAGGGCCGCTTTAGCGTCCGGGTCGTCCTCCGACTGCCGGATCAGGTGCGGACGGCTGGCTGAGATCAGGGCGATTTCAGAGGCCGCCAACAGCGCATTGATGGCGAGTAACACGACGATCAACAGTGATTCGGCGAACAAGTCGTTCCCCACGGGCCTAATGCACCTCTAGCGCGTTGTGACACATGTTCACCGACTCGGCGGCTGCGTACGGGTCGGTGCTGCCGTTGCTCACATCCTCGGCGAGCTGGGCCAGCAGGCTGCCGGCGTTGAGCCGCCGTTGCAGGTCGGCGAGCACCCGTCGTTGGAGCACCGAGCGGATGTGGAAGGCGGCTTGCTGCCGCCGCCAAGCCTGCTTGCGCCCGCCCTCACCAACAAACGCCTGATGCTGGCTCAGCGCCTCGGCCAGCGGCCCCAGGCCGTCACCGGCGGTCGCAGTGGTCAACAGCACGGGCGGCGTCCACGCTGCGGCCGGCGCCAGGGTGAGCAGCGTGTTGAGTTCCGTGGCCGTGAGGTCGGCGCCGGGCTGGTCTGCCTTGTTCACGACGTAGATGTCGGCGATCTCCAACAGGCCTGCCTTCAAGGCCTGGATCGCATCGCCGGCGCCGGGGGGCTGTACCAGCACCACGCTGTGCACGGCGTGGCGCACGTCCACCTCGCCTTGCCCAGCGCCCACCGTTTCCAGCAGAATGTGGTCGAAGCCAAAGGCATCGAGGGCCACGATCGCGTCCAGCGTGAATGCCGACAAGCCTCCGGCCGCGCCCCGGCTGCCGGCGCTGCGCACAAACACGCCCGGATCCTGCGCCACACCCTGCATGCGCACCCGGTCGCCCAGCAGCGCGCCGCCGGTCAACGGACTGCTGGGATCGATGGCGAGTACCGCGACGGTGCCCCCGCGCTGCCGCAGCTCGGCGGTCAGCGCCGCCACCAGCGTGCTCTTACCAGCGCCCGGCGGTCCGGTGATGCCGGCAAGCTGTGCGTGTCCGGTGCTCGGATACAGCGCCGCCAGCGCAGCCTCGCAGGTGCGGTCGCCGGACTCGATGCGGGAGAGAAAGCGGGAAAGGGCGCGCCGGTCGCCCCTACGTATGCCCTCGGCTTGGCTATCCACCGTTCAGCCCCCGCCAGTGCGTGAGGCCCACAAGGCGCGATGCACCGAGGCCTCCGGCGGGAGTTTGAGGGCGGCAACCCTAAAAAGACGTACGGCAGGGGGTGGGAGGGAACCCTCAAGTTCTGTGCGAAGGCCGCGGCGGGGCCTGGCGGGGTGGTTTCCCGCTCGCTGCGCATTCGCCATCACTGCTCCACCACCGGCAGCCCCCGCACGAAGTCCACGATGGTCGATGTGGTGGTGCCGGGCCCGAACACCGCCTGAATGCCAGCCGCTTTCAAGGGAGCAATGTCTTCCTCGGGGATGATGCCGCCGATGAACACCGGCAGATCGCCCATACCCTTCTCGCGCAGCAACTGGATGACCCGCGGGCACAGCTCCAGATGCGCGCCCGACAGAATGGACAGCCCCACGGCGTCGACATCCTCCTGCAGCGCGGCCTCGGCGATCATGTCGGGCGTCTGGCGGATGCCGGTGTAGATGACCTCCATGCCGGCGTCGCGCAGCGCCCGCGCCACCACCTTGGCGCCGCGATCGTGCCCGTCGAGCCCCGGTTTGGCGATCAACACCCGCAGCACCCGGCCCTCCTGTATCACCGCGATCGCACCTCCCTCGCCGTTCACCTGCACCAGTTCAATCAGCACACTGCCGGTGCTCTTGGGGTGCAGAAAGCCGATGAGCCCGCCCAGCCCATGGCGCGGCGCCTGATCGATCAGCGTCACACCCTGCCCGGCGATGCGCACCAGCTCGGCGGTCACATCATCGGTCTCCAGGCACAGGTGGTGCAAGCCCTCGCCGTGGCGCTCCAGAAAGCGGCCGACGGTGGAGTCCGCCCGCAGCGGCTGCAACAGCTCGATGCGAGCGTTGCCCAGGGGGATGAACCCGGCGCGCACACCCTGTTCGGGCAACGTCTCAGTGACTTCAAGGCCGGGGAGGCCGAAGGTGCGGGAGTAGAACGCCGCCGTCTCGTCCATATCTCGCACGGCGAGGGCGACGTGGTGTAAGCCGGTGATCATCGATTGCTTACCAATAACTATACAGGAACCGGGCCGGCGAGGTTGGGCAAAGCGTCTGAGAAGGTCGAACGTTAATGCCCGCGCGCGTGCAGCGCCGCTAGCCCGGCCTGACAGCACTGCAGGTCCTGCTGCGGCGTCGGGCTGCCGGCCACGCCGACGGCGCCGATGACCAGCGCACCGTCGGTGATGGGGTAGCCGCCGGGCTGCGCCGCCACGCGAGCTTGGTCGAACCCCTCGGGCGCGGCGGTGGACGGCGTCTGCGCGCCGCGGCCGAGCTGGTGGGTGGCCACTTGCAGGTTCGCCGCAGTGTAGGCCTTGTTCAGCGCCAGCGTCGCAGTGGCCTCGTCGGCCCCCGGCATGGCGTTGGTCAATACGGGAGTGCCCGAGCCGTCCACCACCGCTGTTGCGACGGTGAACCCGGCGGAGGCGGCGTAGCGCTGCACCGCGTCCACCACCGTCTGCGCCTGCTCCGGCGTGATGGCGGTGGCCTGCTGCTTGTTCGCGGTGAAGAAGTCGGCGTTGACCTGCAGGTAGTGCTCCAGGTGGGCAGGCACATCGGCGTCCAGGAAGATCGCGTCGACGGGACACACGAAGAAGCACTGTTCGCACGCGATGCAGATCTCGGGGTCGATGTAGTACTGCGGGGCGTCGGGCGTGGTGTGGATGCACGCCGCGGGGCACACATCCACGCAGGTAGCATCCTTCACGCCGATGCATGCTTCGGTAATCACGTACGTTGCCATCTACGCTGGTTCCTCCCCATCTGCCGCAAGCGGGATGTCGGTGTGGATGATGTTGGCCACGTACAGCGGCCCAAGTGTCGGCGAGACCAAGCGTCCGCCGCTCAGCGTGCCGAGGCCGGCGGCGGCGGCCAGCCGTTCAGCACCGTCGCGGCCCCGCTTGGTGGCTCGATAGCCATACTCTCGCAGCGCCGACCCCAGGTTGAACGTGACGAATGCGCCATTGATGGCCGGCTTCTGCCCGCCGATGCCCGCCGCCCGCTCAGGGTCGTACTCGGCTTTGAACGCGCAGATCACCGCCAGCGGATAGCCGTCGTCGTTGGGCCGCAACCGCACAATGCCCACCGCGTCGGCGCCGAAGAACTTCGCCAGCTCCTTGATATGACTCGCCATGATGTCGGGCGTGTGCACGTCGGCCTGTACCGCGAACACGCTGCCCTCGGGTGCCCGGCGGATCGCGTCGGCCGGCAGGTTCGCGAGGTCGGCCAGCGG